>NZ_QXCO01000080.1:0-1620 GCF_003458115.1 Bacillus sp. ISO11
TCTTGGGTGTCTTTCTTACGATTAGTCAACCTATATTTTTAGGTTTTTACTGGAGTGAATCTCAGAA
Organism: Bacillus sp. ISO11; assembly: GCF_003458115.1. Classification (NCBI taxonomy): domain Bacteria; kingdom Bacillati; phylum Bacillota; class Bacilli; order Caryophanales; family Bacillaceae; genus Bacillus; species Bacillus sp. ISO11. The sequence goes on from NZ_QXCO01000080.1 coordinate 68, forward strand.
TGAACAAGTACTAGTTATCATGCATACCAAAGAACCCTAATATATACTCGTTTTTTACTAGGGGTGAGATATGATATGATGAATGAAACTATGATATTAGGCCGTTAACCGATAATCATAGTGTATATCATGTGTAATAAGGTGAAAGAGGAGTTTCAAGAACTTGTTTACACATGCAATGGACGCAACTTTATGACATTTGTTATAGGGTTGCGTTTTTAATTTATCATAATACTCAACAATGTGATTTTGTCCGTAACGTCGTTGTTTAATCATGTTTTGGATGATGAGGAAAAGGAGCTTCCGCAAATGTTTATTTCCACGTTTATTGATTTTATCTTTAAAAAAGGTTTTACCTGATTGAAAACGACGTATATCAATACCAGCAAATGCATTGAGTTGCTTGTTATTGTTAAAACGAGTAATATCTCCTATTTCAGCCATCAAGCGTACTGCAGTATTCGGCCCAATCCCAGGAATACTGAGAATGATATCATATTCTGCACGTTGCTCGGCTATATATATCATCTTGTTAATACAGCATTCTTTTTGGTGAAGAAGCTCTTGATAGCGCCTTGCGTATAATTTGAGTTGATCACACAGAACATCGTTCTGTGAAACAGCAGGATAGGAAGTTTTCGCTATTTCAAGTATTTGAATCGCTTTTTTCTCCGCTGTAATATTTGATATTTTTTTATTGGTGTTGACACGAATACGATTTTTTATAATGGTTTTTGAAAGACCTAAAATACAATCTGGATGGGGGAATAGTTGAACAAAATTTAAAAACAAATCAGATTTACTGGTAAACATTCTCTCCAATTCAGGAAATGTTAATTGGATTACTTTATGCATACGACCACGAATTATCGATAATTCACTATCTAGTTCGCTATACAATCTAGAAAGAGATTTTAGCTGGTGGAATAAATTATCAGTTCCGATAAATACCCTTCGGGTAGCTGTAAAATGAGTGAGAGCTAATCGGTGTGCGTCGCTCCGATCGGTCTTATGAATCCGTAAGGAATCACATTGTAGCTTGGCTTCTAATGGGTTTAATAAACAATATGTATACTGATTATCTTGCATAAATCGTTCTAGCTGCCTGGAATAGATACCTGTTGCTTCGAATACGATTTTAGGCAATTCACCGGTCTTATCTGTAAGCTCATGAATCTTTTCTTGTAGCTTTTTGAATTCAGGTTTAGAATGCTTAATTTCACTTTCAAATACACATTGTTTCTGTGCATTATAAATTACCATATAACTTTTACCCATACTGATGTCAAACGCAATTACGTGTTTCATAAAGTTCCTCCTTAGGTGGAATTGAAGTCTTCAACTTACACTTATCGATTCTCATTTCTTATACACGATCTCGAAGACCAACATACTAAAAACTGATTCAAATAAGGTAAGTGAAGAAGGTCAGTTTTGTATACGGATTCAGGATCCCAAGACACCCACGACCTTCTCTTCACTTCTACTATATAAAAAATAGTAGTGCGAACCAATGCCTTGGTCTGCACTACTAATCTTAGTATGTTTTGTAT
>NZ_QXCO01000081.1:0-1455 GCF_003458115.1 Bacillus sp. ISO11
TGAAGTGCACCCCAATTGTTAGACACATAACTAACAATTGGAGGTGCATTTTTTATGGCTAAATTTTCTTCAAAAGATAAAATACAAGCAGTAAAACGATATCTAGAAGGTACGGAAGGCGGAAAAACCATTGCTAATTCTATAGGGGTTCATCCTAGAGAACTTTATCAATGGATTAAACGGTTTGAATTTTCAGGGGAAAAGGCGTTTGAAAAACGCTATACAACTTACCCTCTCGAGTATAAACTAGATGTAATTCATTATATGAATGAAAATGGGACATCTCTGAGAGAAACAGCTGCTTTTTTTAATATTCCTTCTTGCGAAACACTCCGAAAATGGAAAGTAGCTTATGAAACAGAAGGATTAGATGCCCTAAAATCAAAGAAAAAGGGGCGTCTAACCATGGCCAAAGAAAAAGCTAAGCTACAACATTTAAAACAAAACGAAGTATTTCTTGAAGGTTCTATAGAAGCGCTACAAGCAGAGAATGAACGTCTGCGTATGGAAAATGACTATTTAAAAAAGTTGAATGCCTTAGTTCAAAAGAAGAAAACATCACAGACCAAGACAAAGCGCAATTGATTTATGAATTAAGGCATAAATATAAGGTCGTTGACCTTGTGAAAGTCGCTAATATCGCTCGTAGTACGTATTATTACTGGATGAAACAAGCGAAACGTCCAGATAAATATAAGAAAGTTAAAGAATTAATTAAAGAGATTTTTAGTGAGAATTTTGGGAGGTATGGTTATCGTCGTATTACATTGGAATTACGTAATCGAGGCCATGCATTAAATCATAAAACCGTTCGACGTTTAATGAATATCCTGGGATTAAAATGTCTTGTTCGATTAAAAAAATATCGTTCATATAAAGGGACTGTCGGGAAATTCGCTCCTAATATTTTAAAACGTAATTTTCACGCATCAAAACCAAACGAGAAATGGGTAACAGATGTGACGGAGTTCCACTTACATGGTAAAAAACTATATCTATCACCCATTTTAGACTTATATAACGGAGAAATTATAGCTTACAATATAGAACATAGACCTGCCTATTCCCTTGTTTCTAAAATGTTAAATAAGGCGTTTCAATGTTTGAATGATAAGGAAACTCCTATTTTACACTCGGATCAAGGTTGGCATTATCAAATGCGACAATATCATCAGTCGCTTAAAAAACATAACGTTATCCAAAGTATGTCCCGTAAGGGAAATTGCTTAGATAATGCAGTCATGGAAAATTTCTTTGGCTTATTAAAGTCTGAATTACTTTATCTTAAAGAGTTTGAAAGTATGGAACAATTTAAGCAAGAACTAGAAACTTATATTCATTACTACAATCACAAAAGAATTAAAACAAAACTAAAAGGATTGTCCCCTGTGCAATACAGAGTTCAATCCTTAGTAGCTGCTTAATATATTTGTCTAATTTTTTGGGTTCAGTTCA
>NZ_QXCO01000082.1:0-1450 GCF_003458115.1 Bacillus sp. ISO11
TGAAGTGACCCCTAAAAGTTAGACACGGTTATTTCATTAGGCAGCTTGATAAAAATGAGTCCGGTATTGCACCGGGCTCATTTTTAATTTTGCCTTTATCCGTTTTGTATTGTAATAATCTATATATTTTTCTAATTCTATTTTGAAGTGCTCTACACTTTCAAACTCTTTTATGTAGAGAAACTCAGACTTCATGATTCCAAAGAAATTCTCCATTACTGCGTTGTCATAACAGTTGCCTTTACGAGACATACTTTGTACGATACCTCTTTTTTGTAATGCGTGACGGTACTGTTTCATTTGATAATGCCACCCTTGATCTGAATGCATCATTAGTTGGTGATTTTCAGGTAAACCTTCTAATGCTGTCTCTAACATTTCTGAAACAAGTGAATACGTCGGTCTAGAGCCAATTGTATAGGTAATGATTTCACCATTATACAAGTCTAATACAGGTGATAAATAAAGTTTCTCACCGAATAATTTAAATTCTGTAATATCGGTTACCCATTTTTCATTTGGCGTATCTGCCGTAAATTTACGCTCTAAAATATGAGGTGCAATTTTACCAACTGTTCCTTTATAAGATTTATATTTTTTCATACGTACAAGACATTTTAAACCTAACTCTTTCATAATTCGTTGCACTTTTTTATGATTCACTATTTGATTACGATTGGCTAACTCATCACGAATACGACGATATCCATAACGACCTTCGTGTTCATCATAAATCGCTTTAATTTCTACTTTTAAATCGGCATCTGGATCGATTCTATCCATTTGTTTTACATAAAAATAATAGGTGCTTCGAGGGATATCCGCTAACTTTACTAATTCTTTCACTTGAAACTCATGCCTTAATTCATAGACTACTTGTGCCTTGTCTTGTTTGGTGATTTTTCCTTGTTTTGAACTAAGGCATTCAACTTTTTTAAATACGCATTTTCCATACGTAAGCGTTCTAATTCAGCTTGTAACGCTTCAACTGAACCTTCTGCCGGAATCTTTTTAGTATCATGTTTTGTGTTTTTATTTTTCATGGATGGACGCCCCTTTTTCTTTGGTTCAAGGGCATCTAAGCCACCTACTTCAAATTGCTTCTTCCATTGATAAACCGTTGTAAAAGAAGGAATCATGAAGATAGCCGCTGTATCCATTAACGATATACCCGATTGAGCCATAAAATTTAGTACGTCTAGTTTAAACTCTGCGGTGTAATTTGTATAGACCTCGTGTAAACCTTCTTCTCCATGGAGTTCGTATAAGCGTAACCAGTATTGAAATTGTGCCTTTGTAATATGCATCTGTTTTGCATATTCTGCTTGAGAAATTATTTTCGGATTAAATCCTTGAACGAGCGTTAACTTTAAATCCTTCGTAAATTTTGTCATACAAAAAACTGCACCTCCAATTGTTAGACTGTGTCTAACAATTGGGGTGCAGCTCA
>NZ_QXCO01000083.1:0-1426 GCF_003458115.1 Bacillus sp. ISO11
TTCTCTTTCTGTAAATAGTTTTTTTGTCATTTTCAACATTCTCCGATCTCAATTTTCCTTTTATTATACAAGAAATACCCTATAGAATAGACTTTTTTCAAGTGTCTATTCTATAGGGTACATTTTATATATAAGGTATCTTTTTAACATTTCAATTATATAAATCATACTGTTTAACAGTCTCTATTCTCCACCTTGTTACCTTTTAATAGATTACATAACTTTTGCTTATCCGCCCATCCTACTCCGATTAAAACTAAACTCGCTCCCATTATTACTCTCCATGTCAGAGATTCATTTAATAGAATAATTGAAGTAACAATACTTATTAATGGTAATGCATTTAAATATAATCCGCTTACTGATGCTGAAACTCTCTCTAGCGCTTTATTCCAAAACCAATATGCTAAAATTGTTGCTCCAATAACAAGGTATATTACACTAAGTCCCGTTTTCCAAGTTTCAACCTTTGGGAGACCGTAATAAAAAATTTCTACCAGTGCAAACGGTAAGAGAATAACAGCTCCAATAATTAAAGTTAATGTTGTAAAAACCTCGTTTGATAAATACTGTTCTTGTTTTGGCCGTTTTAGCACAACTGTGTAGAAAGCAAATAGAAAAGTACTTAATAATATCAGTATATCTCCTATTAAAGACACTTCTTGATTAGCACTTTTAGATGGAATCGTAATAAAGAGTACTCCTATAGCCCCCAATATAATTCCTATCCAATAATTCAATCGAATGTTCTCTTTCAAAAAGAGTGCTGAAAAAAGAATTGTAACTAATGGTAATGCAGCATCTATAATACTCACATGTAATCCACTGGTTAAAGAAATACCGTAGGATGTAAACATAAAATAACCAGCTACACCGGTAAAAGCTAACAAACTCATTCTTTTCCATGGAACTTTTTTATGTACAACTGATTTTTGTAGTTGCTTAAATGAGAATAGCATACAAATTCCACCTGCAAAGAAAAGACGAATAAACAACAAAGTAAACGGCTGAATAGATTCTAACGCCCATTTTGTTGGCGCAATGGCTGTGCCCCATAATATAACAGCCACTAATAACATGCATATTTCTTTCATAATCCCCCACACCCATCAAAAATATATGTTAACTACCTTAATTATAGATTTTTTCTAATGTAAAATCCTTTAAAAACAAAAAAGGTTATGTTAAAAGAGCTAGATTGCTACTTTTCATATAACCTTTTTATATAAGATCACAAACATTCTTGTTACATCTGGACTATATTCTTATAAAGGTAATTCTTACCTTTAAATTTAAAATAATAAAAATAAACACAAAAAAACCTAAGTCGAAACGACTTAGGTTTTTGCTTGGCGACGTCCTACTCTCACAGGGACAAGGTCCCAACTACCATCGGCGCTAGAGAGCTTAACTTCCGTGTTCGGTA
>NZ_QXCO01000084.1:0-1416 GCF_003458115.1 Bacillus sp. ISO11
CAATTCAATAGCTTTCATTTTAAAATCAATTGAAAAAGTTCTTCTAATTTTCCCCATAAAAAATCCCCTCCATAATAAACAGTAAAGTAACTTTCTTTCAACTGTCTACTATAAGGGGATCATATCAGGATACAGAAATCATCTTCTTGATGTTGCCTAACTTTTTTCAAAATGTCCTTTACAAAGGGTACAGATTAATATGAGGTATCTTTTTTATTTAGCAAAGATAATAGACTAAAGTTAGTATGGATATTCTTTGCTGTATTTATATGTGTCGAAATCATTTTGAAATATTGTTTGGACAAGTTGTATACATTCAGTATCATAAAAGCTTTCAAAAGTCGGATGACGGGGAAATAAAGGATCAGTAATATCGCCTTCGCTAAAATCCCCTTTATAAATCATGGCGGGAGTTTGATGATGCCATGATGTTGAGAACTCATTTATTGGTGCGGTTTTTAATTCGAAACGCTTTTCTAATTCTTTCATTTCCTGATCGAAGTTTTCTAAGTATATATAATTGGTCACATATTCTTCTTCACCAGCTATATATTGTTGTGTGAAATGTGGGTTAATATCACTTGCGTGAGCTCCTTTCATAAATAGATAGTATAGAAATTGTTTAAATGAGATCCCTTTGGAGGAATTTTCATCTTGATATAAAAACTTTCGGATGGGTTTCCATTCGGGATGTTCCATATAAGGAGGTCCAATTAAGGATACGAAAGAACTGACTGCTCTCCTATAAGGGTTACGAACGAGTTTAAAAGTTTCTTTTTGTTTTTCTCGTAGAGCTATTCCTAGTCGTACACTATAGGTAGGTGTACTTTTGTATATATCATATTCATAATTATGAATGAAAGGACTATAGCTTAGAGCGGTTTGTAATAAATCAATCTGGTAAAAGAACCACTTAGCAAGAGAAGTACAACCGCTTTTTTGACTCCAAAATAGAATGATTGGAAACTTCCTATGATAGTGTGGGCTTCTTGAATGGGAGCTTATGATGTGTAATAAAGAAGGGTTGAACAAGTTCTACACTCCTTTCAGTTATCTTATTGATATGTATGAGAAATAAAAGGGGGGTATGAGAGTCTTTTTTATCTTTTTAAAAAAATGAAAGATTAATATTGACTATTATTATATAGAGGTGTAATATAGGACAAGTCGCCGATGACAATAACGTCGCAAGCGACAAATGAAATGAAAAAACTTAGTTGACATTAACTAACGAAGATGTTAACATAAGGAAGTCGCAAATGAGCGACCAAGTAGTTCTTTGAAAACTGAACGAAACAAACAACGTGAAACGTCAATTTTTATTTTAGATGCTAGACAAACTAACTTTATTGGAGAGTTTGATCCTGGCTCAGGATGAACGCTGGCGGCGTGCCTAATACATGCAAGTCGAGCGAA
>NZ_QXCO01000085.1:0-1379 GCF_003458115.1 Bacillus sp. ISO11
GAATGAAGCGATAAGGCTTCTAACCGCAAGGACTGCGGGGTTAGCCTAATCAATTAGAGTTCGATAGAACTCTTTACTTAGGAATCCCTCACTTCTAAACGAAGTGAAAGTGGGGGTAGTTCAATAGAAGGTAATTTGCGATTAAATGGACCCAACAAATAACTATATAAATAAATGGTAATAATAAAGGAAAATATATATGAAGATTTGGCAATTAAAGAGCACGACTGATGATTATGAAACCTTTCAATTATTGAACTATGAAGAGGATAAAAAATATTTTAAAACTAGTTTTAATTCTATGGTGAGTTTGTCAGATTCATGGACGCCTAAGTTTATTGAGGTAAAAGATGAAGGGAAATCAAGCGATTCCCCTATTTTTTGGGGAAAGTCTGGTGTACAAATAATTAGTGAAAAAGCCAAGAATGTTTTAGAACCTATAGTAGGAGATAATATTGAATTTTTACCATTAATTCATAAACAAACAAATAAAAAATACTATGCTATGCATGTTTTAAGGGTGTTGGAAGCACTTGATACTAATAAAACAATCTTTGATAAGTTAAGTTCAGGTTTAATAATAGGATGTAAAAAATTTGTATTTATTCCTTATGTTGTCCAGCACGAACTAATTTTTAAATTGAATATAAATGGGAAGGTACATCCTAACTATCTTTTAGTATCAGATCAATTCAAAAATGCAATTTTAGAGAGTGAATTAAAAGGTTTTCAATTTACTGAAGTGTGGGATTCAGAAGAGGGTGCGTAAAGAAATCTGATTTAATTAGATTAGTAATGTAAACCCATATCTAATAGGGTAAAAAATAAAAAGCTTAAGCACATTGAAATGAACTCGAATATTAGTACATGATAAAAACATCACCTGAATTCGCATTCTAATCTTTCTCGTTTTATTTTTTTGCAACGATGAATGAGGAAGAATGCTTAACATGTTTTAACATATTTCCCGAAAGAATTCTCCTTCCACAAGCGTGTGAAGGGCGTAATCCGACAATAGGTGGGAGATGAATTTTGGTTTGGCGGAGCCAAAAGGCTTTGCTTTTTAGTAGTCGATGAACAATCACACGGGTTGGGATTTTATCAGTCATTCCTACATAAGCGTTGGATTATTTTGCAGGTTTGTCTAGAATGAAAAGAGCTTATTAAACCATCCATTATTCACGTTCTTCTTCATATATTTGTACCACAATTATTTTTTTGTTATTAAAACTAGTTTTTAAGAAGCATATGCTTTAGCAACTGCAGAAATTCTGTATCACTTTTATCATTTTTTATATAATCCTGTTCGTAGTTAAAAATCATTCGTACTAACATAAAAGCTGTAAGCGGTAATGGTACCTTATGCAAAGCTCCTTGCT
>NZ_QXCO01000086.1:0-1290 GCF_003458115.1 Bacillus sp. ISO11
TGGTCTTACCCCTGTCAAGTAGACAGTAATAGATTAGGTGTCTTTTCATTAAGCAGCCTTAGTTCCAAATTCAATAGGACTAAGGTTGTTTAATCTTTTTTGAAATCTTTTGTTATTGTAATAGCCCATATATCTTTTAGTAGCCTTAAAAACTTCTGCTTTTTCATGAAACGTATGTCTATAAAAGCATTCTGCCTTAAAATGACTAAAAAAACTCTCTATACATGCATTATCGTAACAATTTCCCTTCCTAGACATACTCACAGTTATTTTGTGCTTTTTAAGTAATTGGTTATATTTTTTTGACGTATACTGATAACCTCGGTCGCTATGTAATACTGTTTCGTGGACTTTTCTTTTTCTTAAGGCTTTATTGACTGTGTCTGTAACTAATTTTAAATTGTTGTATTCGCTCATTTGGTAGGCCACAACTTCGTTATTGTAAAGGTCTAGTATCACGGAAAGATATATGCGCTTATTGTTAAAGGTAAGATAGGTTATATCTGTAACCCATTTTTCATTTGGTCTTGTAGTTGAAAACTCTCTGTTTAACAGATTTTCCGACACGACGCATTGTTCTTTTAAACCAAAATGCCTCCACTTTTTCTTTCGAATCTTAGCTTGTATCCCCATTTTCCTCATTAAACGATATACTCTTTTGTGATTTATCTGTAAACCATAATACTTTTTGAGCCATATACAAATTCTTCGGTAACCATAGCTTCCATTTATATCTGGATCTCGTTCGCATTCTACTATTTTAGACATGATAAATTGATCCTCTTTCATCTTTTCAGAGGGATCGTTGATTCTTTTTTCCCACTTATAATATCCACTTCTTGAAACACCTGCAATTTCACAAAGCAATACAATTGAAAAGTTCTGTTTTAAGGTATGAATGACTTCGTATTCTACTGATTTACTTTTGTTGACCTCATCTCCTTTTTCGTAGCTAATAGCTTTTTTAAGTATGCGTTTTCCGCTTCTAATCGTTGTATTCTAGCGTCTTGACTGACTTCATTTGTTTGTTTAGATCTTCCACGTTTTTCTTGTAGGCCCAGAATCCCCTCATTTTCATATTTTTTAATCCATCTATCTATAACTGAATATGTAACTCCCAATTCCTTTCCAATTAATTTGCTTCCAATTCCTCTATGTGAGTACAATTCAATAGCTTTCATTTTAAAATCAATTGAAAAAGTTCTTCTAATTTTCCCCATAAAAAATCCCCTCCATAATAAACAGTAAAGTAACTTTCTTTCAACTGTCTACTATAAGGGGATCATATCA
>NZ_QXCO01000087.1:0-1274 GCF_003458115.1 Bacillus sp. ISO11
TTTCAAATTCTTTTCGATACAGAAATTCCGATTTCATGATACCGAAGAAATTTTCAATAACGGCATTGTCATAACAGTTTCCTTTGCGAGACATACTTTGAGTTATGCCACAATTCTTAAGAGAATGACGGTATTGTTTCATTTGATAGTGCCAACCTTGATCAGAGTGAATGAGGAGTTTATCCGGATCGGTTACACAATAAAGGGCTTGGTCCAACATCGTTGAAACAAGGGAATAGGTCGGTCTTGAACCAATTGTATACGTGATAATTTCACCATTAAATAAATCCAACATTGGTGATAGGTATAACTTCTCCCCAAATAACTTAAACTCCGTAATATCTGTAACCCACTTTTCATTTGGTTTTTCAGCTTGGAAGTTGCGATTTAAAATATTTGGCGCAATTTTCCCAACTGTCCCTTTGTAAGAGCGATATTTTTTCATACGAACCAGACATTTTAACCCTAATTCTTTCATAAGGCGATACACTTTTTTATGATTTACTTTGTGTCCACGATTCATAAGTTCATCACGAATACGACGATAACCATAACACCCATCGTGTTCATTATAAATAGCTTGAATCAGTTCTTTTACCTCCGCATTTGGATCAGGACGATTAAAACGTTTCATCCAGTAATAGTACGTACTACGTGGAATGTTTGCGAGTTGAAGTAACTCCTTGATAGGAAATTCATGCCTTAACTCGTAGATTACTTGCGCTTTGTCTTGTTTGGTGATTTTTCTTTGTTTTGAACTAAGGCATTCAACTTTTTTAAATATGCATTTTCCATACGTAAACGCTCATTTTCCGCTTGTAAGGCTTCGATTGATCCTTCATCTACTGGCTTTATTTTTTTATCTTTCATGGTTGGACGCCCCTTTTTCTTTGATTGTAGGGCATCCAATCCTCCTGTTTCATAAGCTATTTTCCATTTCCGAAGTGTTTCATAAGACGGTATATTGAAAAGTGCCGCTGTTTCTCTGATAGATGTCCCGTGTTCATTCATATAATAAAGTACATCTAGTTTATACTGGGCTGGGTAGAATGTATAGCACTTTTCAAAGGCCTTTTCACCTGAAGACTCATATCGTCTAATCCACTCACGAAGTACGCTAGGGTTAACTCCTATAGATTTAGCAATTGTTTTTCCACTTTCTGTACCATCTAAATATCGTTTCACCGCTTGGATTTTTTCTTTTGAAGAAAATTTAGCCATAAAAAATGCACCTCCAATTGTTAGACTGTGTCTAACAATTGGGGTGCACTTCA
>NZ_QXCO01000009.1:0-211197 GCF_003458115.1 Bacillus sp. ISO11
ATATATAGATTATTACAATACAAAACGGATAAAGGCAAAATTAAAAATGAGCCCGGTGCAATACCGGACTCATTTTTATCAAGCTGCCTAATGAAATAACCGTGTCTAACTTTTAGGGGTCACTTCAATTTTCCTTGGCTTTTTTCAATGTAGTTAATTAATTTTTTGAAGTCAAATCATCAGCTGCAGCGTGATCAGCATCTTCAATTGTTGTTTCGGGCATTCCGTATAAGCCGTTCATTGCTTGTTCTTCAATAGTAAGGTTTGCAGTATTATTATTTTGAATAGATGTAGTATTTTCAGTAACATTTTCTTTTTTATTCATATTTTTGTTATTCATGTATGTATCCTCCAAATTTCATTTGATTTATCTATAGTATGTGGATGGATTTCAAGAAATATGTGAATTGATTCTTACATATGTTATATAATTAAATAAATAATTAGGGTGAAATGTAAACTGTTAGGAGTGAACAATTATGGTGAAAGCAAGGGAAATAGCCTTCTAAAATAAAAAGAAAACTTTAGGAGGCTATTAGAATGAAGTTTCATGTAATTGATAGAGAAGATTGGAATAGAGAGCAGTATTTTGAGCATTATTTAAAGTTGAAATGTACATTTAGTATGACTGTTAATGTTGATATCACGATGTTATTAGAGGAAGTATATCAAAAGGGAATAAAATTTTATCCCGTTTTTATATATTTAATTTCTAGAGTAGTAAATAATCATAAAAAATTTCGAACATGTTTTAACGATGAAGGAGTTTTAGGCTATTGGGAGGAAATGATACCGAGTTATACAATCTTTCATAAAGATGATAAGTCTTTTTCAAGTATATGGACGGATTATTCAAGTGATTTCCGCACTTTCTATAAAAATTATGAAGACGATATGAGATGCTATGCTAGTGTTCATGGTCTTTTCACGAAAGAAAATATTCCTCCTAATGTATTTCCGATTTCTAGCATACCTTGGACTAGTTTTACTGGATTTAATCTTAATATTAATAATGATGAAAATTTTCTATTGCCAATTATAACTTGTGGGAAATATTTTAACGAAGGAAATAAGGTTATGCTACCAGTTTCATTGCAAGTACATCATTCGGTTTGTGATGGATATGATGCGAGTCAATTTATAGAAGATTTACAGCAGTTAAGTAACACTTGCAACGATTGGCTTAAGTAATATCTAATTTTTAATTATATAAAGTGAAACTTTAATCAGTGGGGTGTCAGCCCCCGCTGATTATTAGCCCGACCCCCACCTAACTTCTTTGCTTTCGCTGAATTTTGAGATGGGGGTCTTACTGCCCGGCAAATAGCGGAATAAAATTGAAAATGAATAAAAGAAGAGACCATGTTGATATTACATGGTCTCTTCTTTTATTCATTAATACTAAGTAATTGTGGAAAATATAGGGTGATTTGTAGTTTAATAGTAAAGAGAGTGATTAGTATTAATTTCCTTTGTTTTTAAAATTTTAAGTATGTAAATGTTTAACAGGGGGGAATAAAGTGAAATTCGTAAGCATTGAAAAAGATGAAATCTTAATTGGGGATATGGCAAAATTGTATTGTAAAGTATTTGAGAAAATAAATTTCAATGAAATGATCGAGCGAATGAATAGGCATATAGAATATACAGGTTTTAAAGGTATAGTAGCAATAAATGATGAAAATGAAGTAGTTGGCTTTACTTATGGTTATCGCTCAATCGAGGGACAGTACTATAATCAATTAATGAGAGAAGCGTTACATCTAGAGCAAGTAGACGAATGGTTGCAAGATTGTTTTGAATTTGTAGAGTTAGCAGTTCACCCACAATATCAAAATAAAGGTCTTGGAACGAAATTACATAATGAATTACTAGAAGGGCTTTCAAATAGAACGAGTGTTTTAACAACACAAATAAACAATGAAAAAGCACGTTCGTTATATGAAAGATTAGATTGGGTAAATGTTTTAGAACCATTTCATACAAGTAAAAATGATGTTCCATATGTAATAATGGGAAAAGTATTAAAAATAAAAGTGAATTGATAATTATGGCATTCACAAAAATGGTTGGTTTGTAATAATGAAGGGGAAAACGAAAATGACGAGAATATCTATAGAAAAAGCTACAATTTTAGATGCTGAGAAATTAACAGAAATAATGAAAAGAACATTTGATGCAGAAGCAAAACAATGGCTATACGGCCAAGATGATGTCATTGATTATAACATTCAACCGCCAGGGTACTCTTCAGTTGAAATGATGGAATATTCCATTGAAGAATTGGATTCTTTCAAAGTTGTAATGGATAAAGAAATAATTGGAGGGATAATAGTTACGATTTCTGGTAAGTCGTACGGTCGAATTGATCGTATTTTTGTAGATCCTGTTTATCAAGGAAAAGGAATTGGATCACATGTTATGAAATTAATAGAAAAGGAATATCCAAACATAAAGATTTGGGATCTCGAAACATCTAGTAGACAAATTAATAATCATCACTTTTATAAAAAGATGGGCTACCAAATGATTTTTGAATCGGAAGATGAGTATTGTTACGTGAAAAGAATAAAAACAAGCTCAAACAAAGAGAGTGTAGTTACAAATAAAGATATGAAAAATAGTCAATACGAAAACTGTAATTTAGCGAATACAGGGTATTATCAAGTGAATTTAAAAAACAGTTCATTTGTTGGTAGCAATATAATAAATATGAATATGAGTAATTGTAATGTAAGTCAATCAAAGTTTAGAAATATAAATTTTAGATGGTCATCATATGCAGATTTAAATCTTTCTGGCAGTAAATTTAATTTGGTGACTTTAGGTGGAGTGCAATTTAAAAATACAAGTCTCGGAGATGAGAAGGAACCTATTGTATTCGATAAATGTGATTTGGAAGGCAGCACTATAAGTAATAGTAATCTGAAAAATATTGAAATAGAAAATTGTAATATAGTCGGCATGAAACTAAATGGTATTCCAATTGAAAATTTGCTTAATTTATATAACGAGGCGAAAAGTTAACCAAATCCATATAGTTGTTAATCTTTTTGGAAATTAAGTATTATATCGAAATAATTATGTAAAAATGACATAAAGAAATACGAGTGAGAAGGTCATTCATACACGTTTCTAGAATACACACAAACAAATATATTGTTATTTATATGGAGGAGAGAAAGATGGGGATCAACGTTAGAGCAGTAGAAATACAAGATGCTAGAGCAATTCATCGTATATGTATACAGGATGACGTTTTACCGTATATGGTTTTCTTACCTAGCATGCGTGTAGAAGCTATGGAAAATAGAATTCGAAATTTAGCACCAAATCAATTTGAATTTGTTGCAGAATATGATGGAGAAGTTGTTGGATTTGTAGGTTTAACACAAAGTCCGGGCCGAAGATCTCATTCAGGCGATTTATTCATTGGGGTAGACAGTGAATATCATAATAAAGGAATTGGGAAAGCACTTCTTATGAAGATGCTTGATCTGGCTGATAATTGGTTAATGTTAGAGAGAGTAGAACTAGGTGTGTTAGAAACGAATCCAAAAGCAAAAGCTTTATATGAAAAATTTGGATTTTTAGAAGAGGGAGTAAAGATAGGGAATTTGAAAGCTCACGGAAAGTTTATTAATGAAATTATGATGAGTCGTTTTAGACCGAATGGTTTAATTGTACATAATGAATAGTTAAAAGCATGACAGTATACTACTGTCATGCTTTTTCATTAGAATTTGGCTGTAATAAAAATAATACTAAACCAATAAAAATAACGGTAATTCCTAGTCCTTGTTGTAAAGAAATAGTCTCATGTAATATAAAGTACGCTAGCATACAAGTGCCAATTGTTTCACCTAAAATACTCATTGAAATTACAGTAGCACTCATCCATTTTAATAACCAATTAAAAATGGTTTGTCCTAAAATTGTAGCAATGAAAGCTAATCCAATAAAGCACAACCAAGTTTGTGTAGAGTAATGGATGAAAGATTCTTGTTGCATGAAAGCAAATATGCTAAGAAAGCCAGCACTACTTCCATAACTAATTACCGAATATGGTATAAGTGACAAATCTTTACGAACGTGTTGGCTAATGAAAAAATAAGCAGTAATGATACCGGCAGCGATAAATGCTAAAATATCTCCATATAAAGCTTCTCCACTAATTTTGAAATCTTGCCAGCCAATGATGATACTACCTGAAATAGCGATGAGGCAACCAATAACCGCTCCTTTCGTAAATCTCTCCTTAAATAAAAAATAACCACCAATCATTGAGAACAAAGGTTGTAACGTTACGATAACTGTAGAGCTTGCTACAGAAGTATATTGTAATGATTCAAACCATAGTACATAATGTGCAGCTAAAAATAGCCCAGATGTGAATCCGAATGTCCATTGTTTTTTCGTTAAAGTTTTTAGCTCATTTCGACTATTTTTATTAAATAGTAATAACGGTAACAGGATCAGTGTGGCAAAGAATAATCGGTAAAAAGCAATGATTGTCGCAGGAGCATCTGCCAATTTTACAAAAATTGCTGAAGTTGATAAGGCGAATACACCAAAAAATAAGATGAAATATGAAAGAATAGGTGATTTCAAAGTTTGTCCCTCCGATAGAATGTTTATTATAATAAACTTAATGCGATATAATGTACAAAAGTAAGTATATAAGTCCCGGAGATAATAGGAAAGGATTATTTGCCTTTGTTTAGTATGTCAGCACAAAGACAATGAAATATGCATTATGATGGACGAAAGGAAGTTTTACTATGATACATGATAGGCTTGGACAAACAGTATTAAGTTATCGTAAGAAAAATAATATGACAATTCGTGAATTCGCTGATTATGCAGGGATTAGTACATCACTAATTAGCCAAATTGAAAGAGGACATGCTAATCCTTCTTTAAATGTTTTGGAGTTAATTGCAAAAGCATTAAATGTACCGCTGTTTACACTTTTTATTAATGATATCGATACAGATTCGCTCATTTCTAAGAAAAAAGATCGAAAAAAAGTATATCGGGAAAACAATGATCACATTGTATATGATGTATTAACACCTGATTTTATGAAAGCACGTATTGAAATGTTAATGATGGATTTAAATAAACAAGCAAACACAACAGAAAGTCATTATTCCCATGAAGATAAGGAAGAGATTGCTGTTATTATGAAAGGGGAAGTGTACGTAGAATTGGAGGGAAAAGAATATTTTTTAGAAGAAGGCGATGTTGTACGTATTCCACCAAATGTGAAGCATCGATTTTTGAATAAAAGTGATGAATCGAATCACATTTTATTTGTACTGACACCATCTTTAGGATGAAAATATAGTGATTTTAACTAGAGGAGAAAGAAAATGGAAAACAAAAGTATTTTAAAAGGCGGCCTTTCAATTATTTTTCAATGTAAAAAAGAAACAAATGATATTTGGCATGCGCATTTTGGAGCAGCTGCAATTGCCAGTTATTTTAATCATATAAAGAGAGCTCCAAATTATAAAGATATAACATTAGAAAAATTCCGGTATGTTATTCATTCTTAATGAACGTCAATAATCTGTAAAAGGAAGCTTAATCTAGTTTCTTTTTTTGTTAGTAGTATATTATTTTTTCAAATATGTAAGATTTTACATGCGTATTTTACTTTTACTAATTATGTAAGTAGGCTATACTGAAATACATACATTTTATTTTTGGAGAGATGTAAAACGACATGGAACTAGCGAAATTGGAAAAAGTAATTGAAATAAAAAAAGAAGAACTTTTATATTTAGTATCGGATTATGGAATTCAACATGAAAAAGTATTGGCATTGAGTCAAGAACTAGACAAATTAATCAATTACTTTATGTTTTTAAAATAAAGAGAACTATGACGTGGTTTGTATATGTTATAGTTCTTTTTTATTAGGTAATTTGAAAATATATTCAAATATATTGTCTAATTTCTTACAGAATGCGCAACTTGCTAGTCGAATATAAGGACTTTTGGTTATAATAAAAAGGAATTATTAATTGTATCGGTTAGGAGCGCAGCACATATGAAAACAGTTGTTGTTATCGGTGGAGGTATAACGGGACTTTCTACTATGTTTTATTTAGAAAAATTAAAAAAGGATTATAATATCGATTTAAATTTAATTCTTATTGAGAAAGAAGAGTATTTAGGTGGTAAAATCCATAGTGTGGAAGAAAAGGATTTCATTATGGAGTCAGGAGCGGATTCAATCGTTGCTCGTAATGAATATGTTATGCCACTTGTAAAAGATTTAAATTTAGAAGATGAAATGGTATATAATGAAACGGGTATTTCTTACATATATTCTGAAAACATGTTACATCCGATTCCTTCTGATACTATATTTGGGATACCGATGAGCGCCCAGTCTTTGTTTAGCAGTACGCTAGTCTCAACGAAAGGGAAAATCGTAGCTTTAAAAGATTTCATAACGAAAAATAAAGAGTTTACGGAAGATACATCACTTGCTCTATTTTTAGAAAGTTTCTTAGGGAAAGAGTTAGTGGAAAGACAAATTGCTCCTGTACTTTCAGGCGTATATTCTGGTAAGTTGAATGAGCTTACAATGGCATCTACATTACCGTATTTACTGGATTATAAAAATAAGTATGGAAGTATTATTAAAGGTTTTGAAGAGAATAAAAAACAATTTCAATCAGCAGGAAATAAAAAATTCGTATCATTTAAAGGTGGACTATCTACGATAATTAATCGCTTAGAAGAAGTGCTCACTGAAACTGTCGTAAAAAAAGGTGCTATAACGACGGCTGTAAGTAAACAAGAAGATCGATATGAGATTTCTTTTGTAAATCATGAAACAATACAAGCTGATTATGTTGTTTTAGCAGCTCCGCATGATATAGCACAAACTTTATTACAGTCTAATGAGTTAAATGAGCAGTTTAATACATTTAAAAACTCATCTCTTATAAGTATTTACTTAGGATTTGACATACTAGATGAACAACTACCAGCTGACGGCACAGGGTTTATTGTAACGGAAAACAGTGATTTACATTGTGATGCTTGTACATGGACAAGTCGAAAGTGGAAACATACATCGGGTAAACAAAAATTATTAGTAAGAATGTTTTATAAGAGCACCAATCCGGTATATGAAACAATCAAAAATTATAGTGAAGAAGAATTAGTACGAGTAGCTTTATATGATATTGAAAAGAGTCTCGGAATTAAAGGTGAGCCAGAAGTAGTCGAAGTTACAAATTGGAAAGATTTAATGCCGAAATATCATTTAGAACATAATCAAGCGGTTCAAGCATTGCAAGAAAAAATGACGAATCTTTATCCAAATGTATATTTAGCTGGTGCCTCATATTATGGTGTCGGAATTGGTGCGTGTATTGGAAATGGAAAGAATATAGCCAATGAAATAATGGCTACATTAAATAAATAATACTGTAGAATAAATAAAAACTGTTCCTTCAGCAAAATGGAGGAACAGTTTTTATTTATTTTATTTGAATGGAAATTGTATTGTTTTTTACATTGTTTTCTTTTATTGTTAATGTTATTTCTCCAGACTCTTTAAATGAATACGGTGATAGTTGATAAATATCTTTTATATCATGTTTTTCTTGTAATTTATTTACCGGTATTGATACGATATTTGGCTTCCATGTTTCTTGTTTTCCTGAAGGATATTCTATAAGTATTACCGGATTTTTTAACTGTATTGTTTTCCAAGAGACGAAATATAGTTGTACTTCTGTATCTTTTTTTAATAATTCTTCGGAGAAATAACCGAATTCGCCTACATTACCGAAAACAGTATAGTTTTGATTTTTTAATTTAATATCTAAATAACTAGGTTTATATGTTACCGCATGATAAGTTCCATATGAAAGTGAGAGTATGGCAGCGATTAAAATACCGATTGAAAATGTCCTAAAGCTATTACCTTTAAAGCTAGTCATCATGAATGAGTTTGGTGTGAATTTTTTTGCGAATAAAAAAATAAGTAATATGAGTAAGAGGGATAAGCCGATGAATATATACATAGGAAATCTTCACCTCCACAATAAAATAATATATTAACTATATTTTACCATAAATGTATGGGGTAGGTTGGTTGTTTAGAAGGAGAAAATGAAGAAACAATTTCTTTACAGTTCTTGATAATTTAAAATTCGATTTATGGAAATTATAGCGTCATGTTTGAGGTGCAATCAGAAGGTATCTAATTCGTGTATATAGAATTAAGAGAGAATGTGCCATTAGAAATGTTTGATTTATGGAACAATAAGGACTTTACTAATTATACATATTTTTTCTGATATAATGAATGAGTAGAGAGAAAGGAGTGATCCTATGGCATTTCCTATACTAGAAACAGAACGCTTACGTTTAGTTGAAATAGAACAATCTTATTGTCAAAAAATATATGAAATCTTTTCATTGGATGAAGTGACGTGTTACTACGGTATGAATTCTTTTACGGAGTTTGGACAAGCTTCACGTATGATCGAATCTTTTTCAAAAAATTACTTTAAGAAAAAGGCAATACGATGGGGAATTGTGTTAAAAGAAACGAACGTTTTAATAGGAACAATTGGACTAAACAATTTACAATTATGGAGTAAACGATCTGAGATTGGATATGATCTGCATCCTCGCTATTGGGGAAATGGTTATGCTTCAGAAGCAGCTGGAGAAATTATTAATTATGGATTTAAAGATTTAGGTTTGTTTAGAATTGGAGCTATTACATATCCTGAAAATGTTACTTCTTGTAGAATGTTATCTAAAATTGGCTTCCAAAAGGAAGGGCTATTGCGCGGATATATTCATCAAGGAAATAAGCAACACGATGCATTATTGTATTCTATAGTGCGAACTGATGTTGAGGACATAAATTTATAATAAAAAAAACCTCTTAATTAAAAGAGGGTTTTTTTATTATAAATTAACCTAATTTAGGTAATAAACGTTCTCCGCTTTTCATGCTACTTTTACATAAAGGGCATTTAGGCTCTTCTTCAAATGAAAAGTTCTTTCTCATCCATCCTAAACAATCCTCTGATTCACATTCCCAAACAGGGGTTTGTTCTGGTGGTATTTCTGCTACATCGTTCTTTCGATTGCGATACATGTAACCACTCCTTTTATGTAAAAAATTTTAGTTATATATTAAAAAGGTTGTTAACCTTGCTGGTAACAACCTTTTTATTGTTTGAATTATAGCTTTACAACGTTTTTAGCTTGAGGTCCGCGGTTACCTTCTTCAACTTCAAAGCTAACTTCTTGACCTTCGTCAAGAGACTTGAAGCCGTCGCCAGTGATAGCTGAGAAGTGAACGAATACATCGTTACCGTCTGCAACTTCGATGAAACCGAAACCTTTTTCGCTGTTAAACCATTTTACTTTACCTGTTAATGTCATGGTAATGCCTCCTAAAAGTAGAAAAATTACAATATGATCGGCCTTATTTGAATGAAAATAAAATTTCACATATTATCAAAAACCCATAAGGAGTACAAACTGTCCCCGATTGATACTTGATAATATGCAAAGAAAATATAGTGTTAAATTGACCTTAATTACTATCTTACAACAAATGGTGGGAAATAGCAAGTGCTGGTAATACCACTGAGTAATCTGGGTGATAATAGTAAAGGCACAAAGGCACCTCTTTTATTTATATATTATTCCTAATTGGGATTTATGCAAAATCATGTAAGAAAAACTTAGAGTAAATATTAATAATATATTTTTCGTGGTAAAATATGGTTGGTTACTGTTGGTAGTTAAATATTATAAAAGGAGAAAAGAAAGTGAAAAATAATTCATTTATAATAATTGAAGCAGCAAAAGCAGGGAGAAAAAAGGTCCATCCAGTCTTTGCTGTAATATTAGCCATTATATTTTTGACTTTAGGCGAACTTTTTATGTTATTTATGTTATTTTTACCGAAAGCTGAAACGATATTCATGAAAGGTATTTATGACAATGTTAGAATGGTGTTAACGTTTGGCGGAGCTATATTTATTTTATTTATATGGGTTCGTTTTGTAGAAAAAAGACCTTTTTCATCCATTGGCTTTTGGAAAGAGAAATGGATGAGAAAGTATTTAAAAGGTGCGTTAATAGGGTTTTTATTTATTTCAACGCCAGTTATTCTACTATTATTAATGGGGAGTGTGAAATTGCAAGTACAACATATTACCTCAACAGTGATAGTAGGAATAGTAGGATCTCTAGTTGCATTTTTAATACAAGGGGCAACGGAAGAAATTATTGTACGAGGTTGGTTATTCCCGGTTCTTTCTGTTAGAAGTCGTATATGGGTTGGAATAATTGTAACTTCATTTTTATTTGGATTTCTTCATCTACTTAATCCAGGAATTACAATATTATCTATATCGAATATAATATTAGTGGGTGTTTTCGCAGCTTTATATGTATTGAAAGAAGACGGTCTGTGGGGAATATGTGCATGGCACTCAATTTGGAACTGGGCTCAATATAATGTATATGGTTTTGCAGTTAGTGGCACAACTGTATATTCTACTCCAATTTTTAAGTCTATAACAAATGGACCAGAAACATTGCATGGAGGCACGTTCGGAATTGAAGGTAGTATCATTACAACAATCATGCTCACTGTCGCTTCAATTGTTTTATGGAGAAAGTTATGGGGAAGAAAAGCGAAACAACGAAATTTTAGTTAATGAAAGAGGGAGAAACTATGGGGATAATAGCATTTGAGGGAGCAAGCGCTGTTGGTAAAAGTACCACGTGCCGTGAATTAGAAAAGAATTATGGTGCTTATATAATACCTGAAGTGAATTCTTTATTTGAAAGGCCAAAAAATGAACATAGAACATGGTATTTTGAAAAACAAGTTGAGCGCTGGAATATAGCTGTTCAGAAGTCAAAGCAATATGAATTAGTAATACTCGATGGCGATATTTATCAGCCACTTAGTTATAATTGGTGTTTTCATTTTGATATATTTAATCAGCCATTATCTTTAATAGAAAATTTTTATAAAGAAAAGATGATAAATAGGGAAATTGGCTTTCCGGATCAATATTTTTATTTATATACGAACGATGAAGAACTTAGAAAACGGAAAGTATCTGATGAAACGAAAAGAAGGAGAAACTTTGAAAAACATTTACATATATCAAAATCGTTTCAGCGTTATTATGAAAATTTAAATACTGTTACAGATGGGTATTGTAAATTAATTGAGGCAAAAAGTGTAAGAAATAATGAATTAGAAATAGTGAGAAACTCACAAAATTTGAACGTGTGTGAAGAAAGACGTTTTGATGTTTCGAAGTTAGATGCTATTACGAAGTGGTTAAAAGAAAATCGTGCATAAAGTAAAAACAACGAGTGTTGTAGAACGCGCTCGTTGTTTTTTTGTTTCTTTATAAATATAAAGGAAAAATTTGTAGAATATTTTCATTATTTAACAGAATAATCTTTCAATTTTAAAGAAAAAGAAATACAATATGAGGAAGTATATATAAATAATATGATAGGGGATGGGATGCGATATTTTGAATGAAGTAACAGTTTTTATATAAGAAATAATTAGGTAGTCAGAACGGAGATATTTGGGAGGAAACAAGCGAGATGAAAACATTTTTGAAAATAATAGGTGTTATAGCTGGTATGGCGGTAATTGGAGTAGGTTTAACATATGGTATGCTGCATTATTTAAATAATAGTAAACCAGCTGCGAAAAAGGCATCACCAGCTGCTCCAGCAGTAGAAGTATTAGCTGATAGTAACGTAAAAGCAGAAGATGCAAAGCTTTTAGAAAATGGAAATTATTCATTGCCGAATAGTGGTTTTAATAAAAATTTTAAATGGACAGATGAGAACATACAGACAGCATTACATGAAATGGCACATCAAAAAGCGAAAGCTGATCAAAAGTGGGGCTATATTTTTATTACACAAGAGCGGATTGAAAGCTTAATTGATATTGTAAAGAGTAATGATCTTGTACAGGGAAGTACATATGTAGAAATTTTAGAACGATGGAAACAAGGAAAATATGAAAAGGTTGATGGGGATCACAATAAGATTTGGAAATTACAAAGTGGGAATTTAGGAGAAGGAAAAGGAGTAATGTCGCAAGCTGAGCAAAAAGAATTAATTAATCAAGTGTTTATGAACAAAGGTACATATTCAGGTAGTAAATTAATTGCAGGTGGGGGACAGACTAATAAATAGTATACTAATTAATGAAAGAGAGTAATTGCTTATTAGGCAATTACTCTTTTTCTATGTACGTCTTAATATTTTAGTCTCGTTCAAGTAAGGAAAGGAACGATTGTAATACCGGGGAAATCCATCTAGATTTATGATAGATTACATAACTTTGAATAACTGTTGGAGTTT
This sequence comes from Bacillus sp. ISO11, assembly GCF_003458115.1. Lineage (NCBI taxonomy): Bacteria > Bacillati > Bacillota > Bacilli > Caryophanales > Bacillaceae > Bacillus > Bacillus sp. ISO11. Next base: position 12,415 of record NZ_QXCO01000009.1, read on the forward strand.
CGATAGGTTGAAAACATAGTTGTCCTTTTTGGCAACTTTCTTGTACAACGATATAAGGAAGAATTGAAATGCCTAACTCACACATAACGGATTGTTTAATGACTTCAACATTAGAAGTTTCAAATGTTTTAGCTGGAATATTTCCACTTTGACATAAAAAACGATCTACCATTGGCCTATAGCCGCAGCTTTGTTCTGTAAAAATGAACTGGGTGTCCTGTAATAACTGGAATGGATTTGTATGTGCAGCGGAATGATCTGGTAAAATCCATCCAAATATTTCATTACTCAAAGTACGCGTAATAAAATCATTATGTTCTATACTTTCTCCAATTATGAAGATAACGTCTGTTTCTCCTTCACGTAATTTTTGTAATGCTTGTTCATTTGTGTTTGTTTCAAGTACGATACTTACTTTCGGATTTTTCTGTTTGTAAGTACGTAATAATTGTGGTAATCGGTATACCGCTAATGATTCATTAGATGTAATACTTAATGTACCTTCTAAATAATCTGTATTTTGGGGGATTTCTTGCGCTTTTTCATATATTGAAAGTAATTCTAATGCATAAGGATGAAATTGATGACCTGCTTTTGTAAGTAGCACTTTTTTCCCTAACCGATCGAAAAGAGGAATATGTAAATCGTTCTCTAAAGCTTTCATATGTGCTGTAACAGTAGATTGCGCATAACCTAGCGCATGCGCAGCCTTAGAAAAATTACCATACTTCACAATGGCGCAAAATGTTTTAACATGTCTCATTTCCATAAGCGATCCCTCTTTTATTATCATGATTTGTGAATGATTATATCATGTATTTTAATTTTTCAAATGATTAAATTCTGTATAAAATGAAATTGTAGAAATATTCATTCAGGTAATATTGGAGGAGAAAAGATGATCAAAAAGGGCTATCATGTAGCTGTTGTTGGGGCTACAGGTGCGGTAGGACAAAAAATTATTGAACTGTTAGAGAATGAAATGAAGTTTAATATAGTTGAAGTTACATTGCTTTCGTCAAAACGATCCGCCGGTAAGAAAGTAAGATTCAAAGGACGAGAGATAATTATAAAAGAGGCAAAAACAACTAGCTTTGAAGGTGTAGATATTGCCTTTTTTAGCGCTGGGGGAGAAGTATCTAGACAATTTGTAACTCATGCAGTTTCTAGTGGTGCGATTGTAATTGATAACACAAGTGAGTACCGAATGGCGCAAGATGTACCGCTCGTTGTTCCGGAAGTGAATGCGCATACTTTAAAGCAGCATAAAGGTATCATTGCAGTTCCAAATTGTTCAGCATTACAGATGGTAACAGCACTTCAGCCGATTCGAAAATCATTCGGTTTAGAAAGAATTATCGTTTCAACATATCAAGCCGTATCGGGTTCTGGCATTCATGCGATTCATGAATTACAAGAGCAGGCTAAGTCTATGCTTGCTGGTGAAGAAGTGAAAAGTAATATATTACCGGCGAAAAAAGATAAAAAACATTACCCAATAGCGTTTAATGTACTGCCTCAAGTAGATATATTTACAGACAATGATTTTACTTTTGAAGAAGTAAAAATGATTCAAGAAACGAAGAAAATATTAGAAGATGAAAACCTGAAAATGGCAGCTACTTGTGTACGTGTTCCAGTTGTATCAGGGCATTCAGAATCGGTTTATATAGAACTGGAAAAAGAAGCAACCGTTACGGAAATTAAGGAAGTATTAATGGATGCACCAGGTGTTATTTTGCAGGATAACCCTAGTAAACAGCTGTATCCAATGCCATTATATGCAGAAGGGAAAATAGATACATTTGTCGGAAGAATACGTAAAGATCCTGATATGCCAAACGGATTCCACCTCTGGATTGTTTCTGATAACCTATTAAAAGGTGCGGCTTGGAATTCAGTTCAAATCGCAGAGACTTTAGTAGAAAAGGGAATACTTTAATCTAGTTTGAAAAACCGGGGAATCGATAATCATTTTCCGGTTTTTATCCCGCTATTTGCTGGGCAGTAAGACCCCCACTGATTAAAGCTTCACTTTATTTAATAATTGTTTTCTTTATTTCGCCCAACTTTAATTTAAATTAGTCGTTATTGAATTTTTATAAATATCTACTTTATGTGCAGTGAAGCGTAAGGTTTTGGATTCTGCATGAATTGTTAGGTTAAGAATAATCGATAACGGCATTTCGACCGTTTTCACAATATCTTCTATAGTAATATACTCATTTTCTGCTTCGTTATAATAAACAACAGAACGAATTACTGCCTCGTTATTTTCAATGTCAATTTCACACATCATAGGGAATTTTTCACCATTATGTAAGAATAGTTCGCCTAGTACGATTGAACCGTTTAGCTCCTCTGTAAAATTAGTAGTTGCTGCTGGTTTTACCCATGTTTCGTCATGTTCTTCGTTTTCCTCTTCATCTATTGCCCATTCCCAAATGGGGTTTTGTTTTAGGTCTTCAATAGTTAATTCATCAATTGGTTTGCAATTGCTCATACATAAATCCTCCTTTTGCTTTGATAAATAAGTTTCTTAATCTCAAAAATTAGATGATTGCTTACGAGTAAGTTCAATATAGTATTTTGCTCATTTGATATTAAACTATTTTATTTTGAAGTAAAGCTTCTATAGCGATATTAACAAAAAAATAATTATTTAGTAAATAATTATTAGTGGAGGTTTTAAAGTGGCATGGAGTTAAGGTAGTAAAAAACATCAAGAATGAATGGGATTCATTTGGTACGATATGGATATGTTTAATAAGAGGGGAATTTGATGTATCAAGTAAAGGGGTATTTTTCATCGCTCAAAGGAAGTCATTATGAAATTGGTAAGCAACAAGGTGAATTTGTGAAACAACATTCTTATCTTATTCCGCAATTTATAGAGCAAGAAAACTTAATATCGCATAACCATTGGACAGAATCTAGAAATATATTAAATCAATATTGTTCTGGAATTAATGAAGAAATTGAAGGTTTTTGTGAAGTGTTAAAAATTCCTTCAAAAAATATGATGTATTACTATCAAACACTATTGAAAGCAGGTTGTAGTCATTGTGCAGTATTACCTAAAAAGACAGATTCAACTCACACTTATGTATTAAGAAATTATGATTTGTCACCAGTAATAGATGATATGCGTTTTTGCTCGACGCATGTTGAAGGTGCGTATGCACATAGTGGCTTTTCTACTCAATATTTTGGTCGAACAGAAGGGGTTAACGAACATGGATTATCTGTTACATTTTCAGCATGTGGTCAACCAGTAGGAAACATTGCAGGTTTAAGAAAGCCAATGGTAAATGGTTTACAGTGTTTTGCGGTAATTCGATTGTTGTTGGAGAAATGTAAAAATGTGCAGGAAGCTAAATCACTAATAGAAGAAATACCAATTGCTAGTAATATTAATTTAATAGTAGCTGATCCTTTAAACGCAGCACATATTGAAATATTTGACGGTCATAAATCCACAACAACGATTGATGGTGACAACCAAGCTTTTATTGTATCAACAAACCATGCAGTTAGTTCATCAATTCAGAAATTAAATAATAGAAAATTAGAACAATCTACAAAGAGATATCATGTTTTACATGAGCATTTAAATGGATATGAACAAGTGAGCATAGAGTCTTTAAAAAAGTTAGTAGAAGAAGAATATCCTGATGGACTGACTGTACATAACTATGAAGAATGGTTTGGAACTTTACATTCTGTATTATTCGATTTACATGATCGTACAATGAAGATTTGTTTCGGATCACCACTTTTAAACGACTGGTACTCATTGAAAGTTGGAGGAAGTATGCCGTTTTCTGAGGTGAACGTGAACTTTAAAAATAAAACTTATACTGACTTTTGGAGGGAAGATAAGAATGAATTGATGCCTAAAAGATAAATGAGATAAGATGATAATGAAGAGAGTGCATTTACACTGGAGGGATTACCAATGCTAAAAGTTATGTTACTATTTGTTCTTATCTTTTTTCTTGTCATTGCGATGTATATTGCTTATCAAAAGAGAAAAAAATCTGGGATAAAAGGATTGAAAAGTGCGTTAACTTCTATTTGCTTCTTTTCACTCGCAATTTTAAATATGTTTGCATATTGGTTTCACTTTGGCGGTGCTTTTACTTGGTTATTTTCAATTGTATTATTGCTAGTTGGTGCATATTTTACTAAATATATTCCAATATCTAAAAAGGTACATTAAAATCTATAAGAGTTTAATATAATGTTTACTTTGTTTTGAAAAGAGATTATCCTATGAAACGGTTTCATAGGATAATCTCTTTTGTTTAGTTTTGGAAAGAACGTACTGTGCTTTTTAGTTGTTCAATAAATTCTTGAGTTGCAGCACACATATATTTATCTTTTCTATAAATTAACCCTATTTCAATTGTTGGAGTAGGGTTTTCTATTTTAATAGCTTGAATGTTATTATTTTGTAAAAAGTCTATATATGGTTTGGGTAACACTGTAATTCCCATTCCTTTGGAAACCATTTGGATTAAAGATTCCATCGTGCTAATTTCTAAAATTGGTCTTGGTTTAAAGTTGAATTTTTGACAATGAGATGTAATTAGTTCGGTTAAAAAGAAATTTTTAGGTAAAAGAATTAAAGGATAGTTCTGTAATTCAGCAATAGATACATGATTACGTTCAGCTAATCGATGACCAGTGGGCACGACTAATGTAAGATCGCTTTTGTATAGAGGGATAGAGATAATCTCTTTATCTTGCACCGGGAGAAATGTAATTCCAATATCTAGTTCGTTTCGTAATAATTTTTCACGAATATCTCCTGTGCGAAGCCCTAATACAGAAAGCTCTATATTGGGATATAAATTATTGAAATTTAAAATAGCTGGTGGTAGTAAATAATTTACGACGGTTAACAAAGCCCCTATTGTTAAGGAACCTTGCTGTAATCCGTTTAGATCTTGAATAGCTGAACGAGCTTGTTCGACTTCATGAAAAATGGTTTTACTATGTGATAATAAAATCTTCCCTGCTTCAGTTAAAGATATTTTTTTACCAATTCGATCGAAAAGTGGCATTCCTACTTCATGCTCTAATGCACGTATTTGTTGACTTAGAGAAGGCTGTGAAATATTTAATTTCTCAGCTGCTTTTGTGAAATGTAATTCTTTTGAAACAGCTAAAAAGTATTCAAGTTGTCGTAATTCGATTGGAATCACCTCAAGTATAATAATAGGTTATACCTATCATTATTATATAAATAATTGAATTGAACAATGATTTTAAAGGTTTTATAATCATCTTTATATAGCAGAGAGGGTTGTAAAAATTAATTGAGAGAAAATACATGTAACACCTTTAAAGGAGGAAATAGAATGGCTAATGAATATCAATTATTATCTTTAAATATAGGATTACCAAAAGAGGTTACATACGGTGGAAAGGTAGTTCATACAGGCATAAATAAGAAACAAGTAAAGGAACCGGTATATTTATCCTTTGTAAAATTTAATGGGGATGGACAAGCTGACTTAGTTCATCATGGAGGAGTAGATAAAGCAGTTTGTGTTTATACTGGTGATCACTATCCATACTGGGAAAAAGAATTGAATCAAGATCTTGTATATGGGGCTTTCGGAGAAAATATAACAGTTAGTGGTATGAGCGAAGAGGATGTTTGTATTGGTGATACATTTGAGCTAGGACAGGCAATCGTACAGGTAACACAACCAAGGCAACCTTGTTTTAAATTAGCAAAAAAATATAATATTCCAAAGTTACCACTATATTTTCAAGAAACAGGATATACAGGATTTTATTTTCGTGTATTAAAAGAAGGATGGGTATCATCAGTCGACACCTTAAAAAGACTACAGTCTGATCCAAAAGGTGTTTCAGTAGCATTCGCTAACCGTATTATGCATAAGGAAAAACAAAATATTGAAGGGGTAAAAAGGATATTAGAAGTAAATGCACTTTCAAATAGTTGGAGAAAGTCTTTTGAAAAGCGTATAAGTGGAGAAGAAATTAATACGAAGGAAAGACTTGAAGGGATAAAAGAATAAAAATATTTTATTATAAATAGTGTATTTCTATTAGTAAAAGCTAATTAGAAAGCGCTATTTTTATAAAATAAACTAATTAATATCCGAAAATCTTAATATTTTTTTATTCGACTTATTTTCAAATAGTCGAAACATAAAATTAATTAGACTTTTTTTTTATGTTTTATGATAGTATATTGATTGGTAAGACCTCTATTTTTAAGAGTAGGTCATATAAGTATATCTAATTTAATGGAATTTAACATTTGGAGGTACAACATGGGGAATGTTGAAAAATTGGCAAGTCTTCTAATAGAAGAACCGAAAAGAGAGCAGTTATTTCCTTTATTTGAAGAAGTGTTTGGAATTACAACTCAAACATTGAATGATTTTTCGGATAAAGGATATTGGGATGATACATATAAAGCTTTATCATTTTTACAAGAAGATAAAGTGATTGCAAATGTTGCGGCATTTTCACTCCCATTATTAATTAATGGTGAAAAAATAAATGCGGCGGGTATTCAATCAGTAATGACACACCCTAATTTCCGTAGACAAGGGCTAATGACACAATTAATGAGTAAAATGATAGAAGAAATTGATAAGAAATGTGAATGTGCATTATTGTTTACGGAAAAACCTGAACTATATACAGCATTTGGATTTAAAGTTGTGCAGGAATATTTGATGACTATACCATATGATAAAAATATTAATAATAACCATTCACTACTTAAAAAGTTAGATTTCTATAATATAGAGAATAGACAGTTAATACATGAAACTATTGATAGTAGCCAAAGACTTTCAAATAGTTTTTCAACTTTAAACTTCCATCCTTCATTTTATTTGAATATGTATGATTCGGAATGGAATGAGAAATTGTATTATTCAGAGAAACTAGATGCTCTAATCGTTTATGAAGTAGACAATGAAAAGTTGAAATTATTTGGAGTATTTGCGCCAGTACTTCCGGTTTTAGATGAATTATGTGGAGAAATCAATGAAAGGTTTACGGAAATCGAATTTTATTTTTCACCGGATCAATTAGGGGTTGAGGATGTACAGTTTACAGAATTACAGTCTAGCAAGTATTTAATGGTTCGAAGTGATAAAGAGTTAGATTTTAAAGGTTATAAATTCCCAGTATTAGCGGAGTTTTAAATATTTGTATAAAGGTTTTATTATGGAGGAACTATGAATATATCATATATACCTAAACATGTTGAGCAGCTCACTATAATGAATGTCCCTGAATATTATAAAATTAATGACAAGCAGGCGTTTATTGTCCGTTCGAAAGCAGAAACAGATTTTTGGCTTAAAACACATTATGGTTTTGAAGTCATGAATGGTCATGTATTTTATAATGAAATGATGACAGACTTTCAAGCTGAAGTACAATTGTGTATGAATCCAAATTCAAAATACGATCAAGCAGGTCTTTTTGTTATGATTTCGGAAAAGTGTTGGTTGAAAACTTCATTAGAGTATATTCCAGATGGCCCTTCTCATTTAGGAGCTGTCGTAACGAATAATGGATATTCTGACTGGTCAACGCAAGATTATCCAACTGAAGCAGCTAAGCAACAACTTCGTTTTCGAATTATTCGAAAACGCGGTGATTATACAATATATGTGAAAAAGAGCCATCAATGGGAACAAATAAGAATCGCTCATTTAATGGAGGATATAGGGAATGAGCCTATTAAAATAGGTTTTTACACGTGTAGTCCTTCTAAAAATAAGGGATTTGAGACTGAGTTTTTAAATTTTACAATTGAAGAAATATAGATGAAAAAACCGTATTCTTTTCATTAAGAATGCGGTTTTTGTATTTACATAATATAAAGCACATTTATTGACCAGAAAGTCATTAATACTTATCATTTAATAATGTTAAATATTAATTTGCATAATATAATAAAAGTAATGAAGAAATTACAAAAAATATCAATTAAATAAGGAGGGATATGAATTATTCAGTGGTAATTTCATGGGAAAAGGAGATTATGTATGAAATCATTTCGTAAGTTATTACAGTATTTAAAACCATACATGTTCTTCGCTATTATTGGACCGCTATTTATGGTACTTGAGGTTGCGATGGACTTAATTCAACCGACTATTATGCAACATATCATTGATGTTGGGATTGCAAATCGGGATTTAAATTATGTAATAAAAATGGGGCTTCTTATGATAGGAGCAGCAGCACTCGGTTTAGTTGGAGGGCTTGGGTGTATGATGTATTCTACAAAAGCAGCTGTTAATTTCGCTACTGACATACGAAAAGATGTGTTTGCGAAAATAGAAACATTTTCTAGTAATAATCGTGATTCATTTGGAACAGGTAAATTATTAACGATCGTGACGAATGATATCACTTCCATTCAATCAGCAATGACAATGACATTACGTGTTCTCGTTCGTGGTCCGCTGTTATTTATGGGAAGTATAATTATTGTTTTTGTAACAGCAAGAGAGTTATTTCCAATATTACTTGTAGTTGTTCCGATTTTATTACTTGCGATTATTTTAATTGCAAGCAAAGCAAGTGGTACATTTAAAAAGGTGCAAGAGGCATTGGACAAAGTGAATACAAAGTTACAAGAAAATTTATCTGGTGTACGTGTTATAAAAGCGTATGTAAGACAAAAATATGAAATCGCTCAATTCGGAAGTGTAAATACAAATTTAACGAAGATAAATATTCGAGCTGTGCAACTTATTTCTTTAATGATGCCAATCATTATGCTAGTTGTAAGTGGCGGGATTGTCGCAACATTATGGATTGGTGGAGAAAAAGTATTCAATGGAACGCTTCAAGTAGGAGCGATTTTGGCATTTATTAATTACTTGAATATCATTTTAATGTCACTTATGTCGATTAGCATGGTATTTATTCAAATTGCGCGAGCTTTTCCATCTGCGGATCGTGTACAGCAAGTGTTAAATACCGAGGTTGATATTATAAGCGCAGCTAATGCAATCGAACCTGAGAAAATCGAGGGGAATATCGAATTTAAAAATGTTAGTTATAGCTATACGAAAAATAATGAATACGTTTTAAAAGATATTTCGTTTAGCATACAAAAAGGTGAAAAAGTAGGGATTATTGGATCAACTGGAAGTGGTAAATCTACCTTAGCGAAACTGTTACCACGTCTATATGATGTGGATCAAGGTGAAATATGTATAGATGGAATAGATGTTAAAACATATGATTTGCAAAAACTCCGTGCTTCAATAGGGTTTGTACCTCAGAAGGCTTTGTTGTTCTCAGGTAGTATAGAAGAGAATTTACGTTATGGTAAAGAAAATGCAACACATGATGAGCTGGAAGTAGCAGCTGCATCAGCTTGTGCGACTGAGTTTATTAATAAGCTGGAAGAATCTTATCAATATAATTTAACACAAGGTGCGACAAATCTATCAGGTGGACAAAAACAACGTGTATCAATTGCAAGGGCACTTGTGAGAAAACCACCGATTCTCATATTAGATGATTCTACATCAGCAGTTGATGCAAAATCAGAGGCTACTATTCAAACAGCTTTAAAAACAAAATATAAAGGCACAACGACTTTATTAATTGCGTCTAAAATTTCTTCCATAATGGATGCGGATAAAATACTTGTATTAGATAATGGTGAATTAGTTGGCAATGGTACACATGAACAATTGTTAGAACGAAGTGAGGTTTATCAGGAAATTTATCTTTCCCAAGGTGGTAATTTGCATAAAGAAGGTGGGGAAGAACATGCGTAATTTTCAAGGGCAATTTGCTAATAAAGGTGGACGAAACACACCAAAGATGGGAAAAGCTAAAAATGCCCAAGGAACTGTAATGCGGATATGGAACTATATGGGCTATCAAAAAGCTGCTCTAATGTTTGTTATATTTCTAGTCGTTGTTACTACTTTACTTGGATTATTAGGTCCCTATTTTATGGGAGTCATTATAGATCAATATATTGTACCGAAAGATTTAAGTGGTACAGCAAGAATGTGTATGTTACTTATCGCGATTTACGGTGTAACTGTACTTTTAACATGGTTACAAACATTTGTCATGATTAACGTTGCATTAAAAACAATTCAAAAAATACGACAAGATATTTTTGAGAAAATCCAAACGCTTTCTTTACGGTTCTTTGATGTGCGTTCTCAAGGTGATTTAATGAGCCGTGTGACAAATGATATAGATAATTTGAACCAAGCTTTGACACAAAGTGTTGTACAAATTATTTCATCAGCGCTAACTTTTATAGGTGTAACGATTGCGATGTTCGCCTTAAATTGGATTTTAGCAATTGTAACTTTAATTACAGTACCTATTATGTTTTACGTTACAAAAAAACTAGTTGCATATAGTGGTAAAAACTTTGCGAAGCGTCAAAAAGATTTAGGTGAATTAAATGGATTTATTGAGGAAGCAATTACAGGTGCGGATGTTACGACGTTGTATGGAAAAGAAAAAGAAACTGTACAAAATTTCAATAAAATTAATGAACAGCTAAGAGTTTCAGCTACGAAGGCTGATACATTTTCAGCTTTTATTTTTCCAAGTATGAACTTTATTAATAACTTAGGTATGGGGCTTGTCATTGGGACTGGATCAGTTATGGTCTTAAACGGAATGACAACAGTAGGTGTTATTGCGGCTTTTATTAATTATTCTCGTCAATTCTCAAGACCGTTAAGTCAATTTGCGACTTTAATGAATACAATTCAAGCGGCAGTTGCTGGTGGAGAACGTGTTTTTGAGATTATGGATGAGGTACCAGAAATTCAAAATAAAAAAGACGCATTTGTTGTACAAAATTTACAAGGGCATGTTGCACTTGAGAATGTTTCATTTGGCTATGCAGAGAATAAAACGATTTTAAAAGAAGTGAGTCTTAAAGCGCAGCCAGGAGAGACAATTGCTTTAGTTGGCCCGACTGGATCAGGGAAAACAACAATCATTAATTTGTTAACTCGCTTTTACGATATACAGCAAGGACAAATTCATATTGATGGAAAAGATATAAAAGATTATGATATTAATTCTTTACGAAGTAAAATAGGAGTAGTTTTACAGGATACGTATTTATTTGCTGGTTCGATTATGGATAATATCCGTTATGGACGCTTAGATGCTACTGATGAAGAAGTTATCACTGCAGCTAAGGCAGCATCTGCACATTCTTTTATTAAGCATTTGCCAAATCAATATGAAACAGAAATTGCTTCAGAAGGATCGAATTTAAGTCAAGGACAAAAACAACTTCTTGCGATTGCACGAGCAATTTTAGCAGATGCAGATATATTAATTCTCGATGAAGCGACATCTAATATTGACACAAGAACAGAATTACAAATACAAGCAGGGCTAAATAATTTAATGAGAGGTCGCACAAGTTTTGTGATCGCTCACCGACTTAAAACAATTGAAAAAGCAGATCAAATCCTTGTTATAAAGGATGGAAGAATTTTAGAAAGAGGGAATCATGAGTCTCTTATGGAAGATAGAGGGTTTTATTTTGATCTGTATACGAGTCAGTTTAAAATTTAATAAAAAAAATGAGGTTTCTCTAGAAAAGAGAAGCCTCATTTTTTTATTTGTAAACTTTATGAATTACTTTTCTAACCAAATTAATTATCCGACCTGAAAAATACTTATACTTGCAGATACATTTGTTAAAGAGCCACCATCACTATTTGAGAGAGTGATAGTACCTGCTGAAGAGGTGTTATTTATTAAAGTCAATGTTGAAGGAACAACTGTTACGGTAAAAGCAGCAGTACCTTGATTTATTGTATGTGGTGACCCCGTACCAAAACGTCCACCTGAAATTGGTGTACCATTTAGTTGGAGGGAGAATTGGTTTTCGCGAGAAGCTTGTAATTGAAACTCTGCTACATATGTTCCTAGTGTATTAATTATAATATTTCCAGTACCTGTGATGTGGCTAAGGGCAGTTCCTGTTATAGGTCCATTTGTGTTAAAAGTAACACTACTTCCTACTGCAATTGATTGGTTAGTAGTATCAAAAACATATAGATAGTTTGTTAATCCTACACTAGCCGCCCCGGTAGGCCCAGTGGAGCCAGTAGAACCAGTAGGCCCGGTGGAACCAGTGAAGCCAGTAGGCCCGGTGGAACCAGTGAAGCCAGTAGGCCCGGTGGAACCAGTGAAGCCAGTAGGCCCGATGGAACCAGTGAAACCAATGGAGCCAGTAGGTCCAGTGGAACCGGTAGCTCCAGTAGTCCCAGTGGAACCGGTAGCCCCGGTAGCCCCGGTAGCTCCAGTAGTCCCAGTGGAACCGGTAGCTCCAGTAGCCCCGGTAGTCCCAGTAGCCCCAGTAGGTCCAGTGGAACCGGTAGCTCCAGTAGCCCCAGTAGCCCCAGTGGAACCAGTAGCTCCAGTAGGTCCGGTGGAACCGGTAGCCCCAGTGGAACCAGTAGGTCCAGTAGGTCCAGTGGAACCGGTAGCTCCGGTAGGTCCAGTAGGTCCAGTGGAACCGGTAGCCCCGGTAGCTCCAGTAGCCCCAGTAGTCCCAGTGGAGCCAGTAAGTCCAGTGGAACCGGTAGCTCCAGTAGCCCCGGTAGGTCCAGTGGAACCAGTAGCTCCAGTAGCCCCGGTAGGTCCAGTGGAACCAGTAGCCCCAGTAGCCCCAGTAGCCCCAGTAGCCCCGGTAGTCCCAGTGGAGCCAGTAAGTCCAGTGGAACCGGTAGCTCCAGTAGCTCCAGTAGTCCCAGTGGAACCGGTAGCTCCAGTAGCCCCGGTAGGTCCAGTGGAACCAGTAGCCCCAGTAGCCCCGGTAGTCCCAGTGGAGCCAGTAAGTCCAGTGGAACCGGTAGCTCCAGTAGCCCCGGTAGGTCCAGTGGAACCAGTAGCCCCAGTAGCCCCGGTAGTCCCAGTGGAGCCAGTAAGTCCAGTGGAACCGGTAGCCCCGGTAGCTCCAGTAGCTCCAGTAGCCCCGGTAGGTCCAGTGGAACCAGTAGCCCCAGTAGCCCCAGTAGCCCCAGTAGCCCCAGTAGCCCCGGTAGTCCCAGTGGAGCCAGTAAGTCCAGTAGCCCCGGTAGCTCCAGTAGCCCCGGTAGGTCCAGTGGAACCAGTAGCCCCAGTAGCCCCGGTAGTCCCAGTGGAGCCAGTAAGTCCAGTGGAACCGGTAGAGCCAGTAGGTCCAGTGGAACCGGTAGCTCCAGTAGGAGAATGTGGGAGAATAATACGGTTAATATCTAAAAGTGAAAAGTTAATGAACATATCTTTGTTTTGATAATCTATCGAAATCACCTCACTAGCATGTTTAAAGAAATAGTAAAGTAATAATTTTTATAGGTATTTCATTTCTATATTATTAATGCAACTTATTTTGGAAACAGTAAATAGCTATTATGACTATAGGGTATTAATTTTTAACCTAAATTTTAATAAAACCTTTATTAAAGATAAAGAGCGCTTTTAAAGGCGCTCTGAGACAAGTTTCATGTTGAAAAAGGGAATGGAGGATATTATGTGCATACTGTTTTAGAATGTTGTAAATTTTTAATTAAAAATAAAAGGATCTTATAAAAATTTAAAATTTGTATTATTAGATAGTCACCATACAATAAAATATGCTTGTTTGATATAAATGTGTGTCAAATTTACCAAAATATATTTTGGCATGCATAAGAAAATTAAAATACTTTATTAGTAAATAATAGCGGCTTCAGTGACAGATGGTAGAAAGAGTTTATGTGGTATTGTAATAATTTCAAGCGCAATTTGCGCTGAATATAGGAGTATTTGAGTTAAATCTAAAGCGAGTGTTAAAAGTATTATGAAGCTTGTAAGAATTACAAAACTACCCCAAAAGAAACTTTTTGAAGTGTTGCGGAAATCTTTTATTAAGGAAAAGAAAGAAAAAGATGCGGTAACAATAAGAATGAAAATTTTATACTTATCAGACATTATAACCCTCCCAAAGAACAGTAATTTATATTATACTGTATTTTTCAATATTATTATAAAAAGATTTTAAAGTGAATAATAAGAAAAAAATAAAGCCATAACTTAAGACATTAGTTTAGGTTCTATTGTTTGAATACTTTGTTTTAGAAGGTATATAATCTGAAATTGAAAATTTTCCAAATGAATTGCCATTTTTTATTTCTAATCCAACATCAGGTACTCAATGAAATGGTATGAAAGATTATAGGCTGGTGATACGACATTAAATAAGAGGAATCTGCGCGCAGCAAGAGTCCTAGTTCAGATTTCTACTAGAGAAAAATATTTAGTTGGAGTTGATATGTTAATAAAAAACGGATGGATGTGGAAACTAAATATTCATGACATTAAGGATAAAGGTCAGGAAATATAATTTGGTATTCTGGGAATAACCGGAGGTCCGTAGTTAAAGTTGCATAGAATTTGTATTTTGTTTCTAATTTTTTAATTGTTGTTAAGTGATGAGAACCTAGTCCACGCTGTACACTATGTTGAGAAAGAGTCGGCCCAATTTGTAATTTTCGTTTTTTCATTGCATCGTTCCATGGACTATAAAAAAATTTAAAAATAAAAGCAGGTTCCATGTAAATGCTATAAGGATAATGCGAACCATGTCTCCCGACTCTATAGTTCCCGTGCGAATTATTGTGAATTAATCTACCGTTAAGATATAGTTGGTTTGGATTAGGTTGAATTATTATGCCGTGATAACGTTGTTTAACAAGCGGAGAGCTATATCTTGGATTAGTGTAGCCATGAGTCGGTTCGTCAATCATCATAATCATTCTTATTGAAAACATATTGCCACCCATAGTGCTAAGTGATTTGAAAAATTGTTCTTTATTATAACAGCACAGGAATTCTGTCGTATTCAATACCATTTTCCATCCTGTAATTTCTCTTTCAATTTCCATAACTTCTTGATCAACTAAATAAGCATCAAATTCGAGTGATTTTGAGTTTCGTATTTCCCAATTAGGAGCGAATGTTTTACAGATTTCAACTGAACGATCAGTGGATCCACGATTAATAAGAATGCCATGATCAAATAGCTTTGTATGGTGCATTAACCACCATGGAAGTAAATATTCTTCATTGTAAAAATGAGAAATTAAAGTAGTCTTAATCAAAATCACCTCCGTATTTAACCTGCTTCTTATTTAATATGATATGGAAGGAAACCTATTGTTAGAAGGTTTCCTCTTAAAAGTTTTAAACCACATAGGGTATGTGGATGGATTAGTATATAAAGTAGTCTGATTGATAAAGAGTGGTATTAAAAAGTACAAAATCTAAAATGAGCATCGAATTAGTGTATAACGATTGAAACGGCACTGAAAACTAATAAAACAGCCATAATGATGTTGAATAATTGGTTATGTTTTACTAATATTTTTTGGAATATTGAACCAAATAAACTCCAACTAAATGTACTTAGTAAACCGACTATACCTAGAAATAATGAGAAAAGCAGAAAACTTGAATATGAATTGTAGTAGGGGAGTATGAAAGTCGATACTACAGTCAGTCCGAATAATATCCCTTTAGGATTAACGAATTGAAGAGAAATCCCCACAGTGAATAAGTTTTTATTATCTTTTTCAACGGGATTCGTACTGCTTTTACTAGTAAGTATTTTAATAGCTAAATATAACATATACGCTACACCTAAAATTTTTAAAGGGAATTCGATTATGGGTAAGATATTAAGTAGTACAACATTAAAGAAACTACATAAAGAAGTGAGGATGAAAAAACCAAAAGCTACTCCGAAGCAAAAGTTTATGCTTCTCTTTAATCCATGTTGATTTGCGTATGTCATAGCTAAGAAATTGTTAGGACCAGGTGTGAAGCTACTTATAAATACAAATAACAAAAAAGAAAATATAGGCATTTGAACCCCCCTAATTATTTTTGTATGTTATA
Source organism: Bacillus sp. ISO11 (assembly GCF_003458115.1). Lineage (NCBI taxonomy): Bacteria > Bacillati > Bacillota > Bacilli > Caryophanales > Bacillaceae > Bacillus > Bacillus sp. ISO11. The sequence continues at coordinate 28,363 of NZ_QXCO01000009.1, forward strand.
ATGACCGAAAAGAACAATATAACGTGTGCTTTTTATTATACATAACGGTCGTTATATTGTATATAGTGTGGGAGTGTTTTTTATGGAAGAAATTCAACTTATACTAGCGAAAAATTTAAAAACTATAAGAGAAAAAGAAAAATTAAGTTTGGAAAAAGTTTCCCAATTAACAGGTGTGAGTAAAACGATGATTGGACAAATTGAAAGAGGAGAATCAAGCCCGACACTAACAACAATATGGAAAATTGCAAATGGCTTGAAAGTTTCTTTTACCTCTTTAATCAACAATCCTCAGCCTGATACGAAAGTGATTTTAAGAAAAGATATTCAAGCATTGTCTGAAGACAATGGAAAATATAAAGTGTATCCTTCTTTTCCTTTTCAAGATGATAGACATTTTGAAATGTATACAGTAGAAATAGAAACAGAAGGGAAATTAAGTTCAGAAGGGCATAAAGAAGGCGCAGAAGAATTTATTACGGTATTTGAAGGTGAATTGACAGTAGAAGTGAATAACTGTCAATATACATTAAATAGTGGAGATTCAATTCGTTTTAAGGCCGATAGATCACACTCTTATTATAATTTAGGGGAATCTTTGACTCGATTAAGCATGACAATTTATTATCCAACTGCATAAGTTTACATTTATAGTAACAAAAGATAAAACCATCTTTAAGAGATGGTTTTTATTTTTTATTACTCACAAAAAAAGACACTCATCTGAGTGTCAACATAGTATTGCTCTCGCGTATAGGATTGGAGTACGTTTCTCAAATACGTATTGAGATGGTTCGTAAAAAAGAAACTGTCTTCATATTTAATGTAACATCGGTGGAAGTCAGTGTAAATTGATAATATATATACGGAAAATTTAGTATAGATAGTTTCTACTATGAATATAGTGCAATTTGTTCTTTAATGCGCCATCACTTTTATGAAATAATTGGGAGGTTCTTATCATGACAGACTTAGTATTTAATAATGTTTATTAGAAAAAGAATGAATCATTTTTAAATCGATTCGTATAATTGTTAGAGAGGCACCTGTTGAACCACCTCCAACCAAATTAACGATGTATAATACGCCGAATAATTGAAGTGAAATTGTAGTATCGGCAATTAAATTATTGTTATAATTTGAAGTTGATATAGCGGGAGAAAAAATAGAACCAGGAAGTGGAGTAGAAGCGTTTAATAGTGTTTTGTTCCAGCGAGTAGAGCAGTTGTCGTATTAACTTGATAGGTTAAATGATATCTTCTGGTTACAGGAATTGTAAATATATCGTTTGAGGCGTTAACTGTAAAATTACCGAGGCTTTGGTTATTAGAAAGAGGAATATTAGTTCCGCCTAATATCACAGTGATGGGATCACCTAATGTATTATTAGCGAACATAGAGTTTGTTGTAACTATTGACCCAGTATTTCTGGTAGGTTCAGTAAGTCTGTATGGAAGAATAATTTCAAGAGCCATTGATACTAGTTTTTCTATTCTTTTTTCATTTTTATCTTGAGTATAAATTACCTCATTTTTAAATTAGAATGCAATAAGTTTCGTGTTTTTGGAATGGAACTATCATTTTATTATATTAACAGGAGTTATAGCAACGGTAAAATGTTTAATAACTGTATGAATCATTTGGAAAGAAAAAAGAATAGTTATGAAAGCATTTCTTAATAATAGACTCATACTTATGTAAGTTAATTAAAAATATGTGGAATGAGGAATTAAATTGAAGCGGAATGATAAATTATCAATAAATAAAGGTAAGATAGAACCTGAGAATATTGGACCTACATTTTCAGCTCTTCCACCAATATATATTCCAACAGGAGCAACAGGAGCAACAGGAGCAACAGGAGCAACAGGAGCAACAGGAGCAACAGGAGCAACAGGAGCAACAGGAGCAACGGGAGCAACGGGAGTAACAGGAACAACGGGAGTAACGGGAGTAACGGGAGCAACAGGAACAACGGGAGCAACGGGAGCAACAGGAACAACGGGAGCAACAGGAGCAACGGGAGCAACAGGAGCAACAGGAACAACGGGAGCAACGGGAGTAACAGGAGCAACGGGAGTAACAGGAACAACGGGAGTAACGGGAGCAACAGGAACAACGGGAGCAACAGGAGCAACAGGAGCAACGGGAGCAACAGGAGCAACGGGAGCAACAGGAGCAACGGGGGCAACGGGAGTAACAGGAACAACGGGAGTAACGGGAGTAACGGGAGCAACAGGTGCAACGGGAGCAACGGGAGCAACAGGAGCAACGGGAGTAACAGGAGCAACGGGAGTAACGGGAGCAACAGGAGCAACGGGAGCAACAGGAGCAACAGGAGCAACGGGAGCAACAGGAGCAACGGGAGCAACGGGAGCAACAGGAATAACAGGAATAACGGGAGTAACGGGAGCAACGGGAGCAACGGGAGCAACGGGAGTAACAGGAGCAACGGGTGTAACAGGAACAACGGGAGTAACGGGAGCAACAGGAACAACGGGAGCAACAGGAGCAACAGGAATAACGGGAGTAACAGGTCCTACTGGGGGGATTGGCCCTATAACAACAACTAATTTGCTATATTACACTTTTTCAGATGGAGAGAAACTTATATATACAGATGCAGATGGCATAGCTCAATATGGTACAACGAATATACTATCACCTACTGAGGTTTCATATGTAAATTTGTTTATCAATGGAATTCTGCAACCACAACCATTCTATGAAGTTAGTACTGGTAAACTAACTTTATTGGATAACCAACCACCATCGCAAGGTTCTTCAATTATTTTACAATTTATTATTATTAATTAAAAAAGACAGATTCTTAATGTGAAAAGGAATCTGTCTTTTTTGTTCTGAATTACATTCGGTAACATTAAGTGACGATAAATTCAATTGTAATTGGAATTCCGCCGTCTAATGCATCCCCACCAGGAATTGTAATAGCACCAGTAGGACCAGTAGTAACACTGGAGTTCACGCTTGGTTGAAGAATACCGTTCACATATAAGTTGTAATACGTGAAAGTCGGAAAAGCGGTTGCAGTAGTACCCGCATCGTTTAAACAAGCTGTGGCAGCAATTGCAAAAGCTGCACCTGTACCTGTGCCGGCTCCTAGTGTAGATGTAAATCTTCTAGATGCCATAAATGGTTGAATGATAGGCAATTAATTTTCACTCCTTACAATATTTTATTAGAACGAAGTATAAAATAACTTGTCCACTATATTGTATGAGAGTTTTTTATAATAGAAACGGCTTCACCTTTATAAGGTGAGCCCAATTTTAGTAAGGAAATGTTCTTTATTTATATGAAAAAATGATGTTGTTACTTGCGGAATATATGTAAATCGTAAATTCGGTTTTTGTATTCAAATTAAAATGTGTCTTTGAACCTAAGAGATAAACGTGGAAAAATAAAATAAACTCTTAAGTTTAGGTATTTAATCTAAGCAGTCAATTATTAAAAACATATAATTAATATGTGAGTCATGAACATAATTAAATGACGTTTTCAAGTTTGATTATCATTCATGTTTCCTATTTTAAGAGAAACATATAACTCAACTACATTTTTCAATGGCATCTTTTATAGTACTTAGAATAGGAAAACACTCAACTATAAGAAAAGTAAGGAGGAAATAAATGAAACATAATGATTGTTTTGATCATAATAACTGCAATCCGATTGTTTTTTCAGCAGATTGTTGTAAAAATCCACAGTCAGTTCCTATTACTAGGGAACAATTAAGTCAATTAATTACTTTACTAAACTCATTAGTATCAGCTATTTCAGCATTTTTTGCAAATCCAAGTAATGCAAACAGATTAGTGTTACTCGATTTATTTAATCAATTTTTAATTTTCTTAAATTCCTTATTACCTTCCCCAGAAGTTAATTTTTTGAAACAATTAACTCAAAGTATTATAGTTTTATTACAATCTCCAGCACCTAATTTAGGACAATTGTCAACATTATTGCAACAATTTTATAGCGCCCTTGCACAATTCTTCTTCGCTTTAGATCTTATCCCTATATCCTGCAACTCAAATGTTGATTCTGCAACTTTACAACTTCTTTTTAATTTATTAATTCAATTAATCAATGCTACTCCAGGGGCGACAGGTCCAACAGGTCCAACAGGTCCAACGGGCCCAGCAGGAACCGGAGCAGGGCCAACGGGAGCAACAGGAGCAACAGGAGCAACAGGTCCAACAGGCCCAACAGGAGCGACAGGTCCAGCAGGTACTGGTGGAGCAACAGGAGTAACAGGAGCAACAGGTCCAACAGGAGCAACAGGGGCAACAGGTCCAACAGGGGCAACAGGTCCAACAGGTCCAACAGGGGCAACAGGTCCAACAGGGGCAACAGGAGCAACAGGAGCAACAGGAGCAACAGGTCCAACAGGGGCAACGGGCTTAACAGGAGCAACTGGTGCAGCTGGTGGCGGAGCTATTATTCCATTTGCTTCAGGTACAACACCATCTGCGTTAGTTAACGCGTTAGTAGCTAATACAGGAACTCTTCTTGGATTTGGATTTAGTCAGCCTGGTGTAGCATTAACAGGTGGAACTAGTATCACATTAGCATTAGGTGTAGGTGATTATGCATTTGTAGCACCACGTGCAGGAACTATCACGTCATTAGCAGGTTTCTTTAGTGCAACAGCTGCATTAGCTCCAATATCACCTGTTCAAGTGCAAATACAAATATTAACTGCACCTGCAGCAAGCAATACGTTTACAGTACAAGGCGCACCTCTTTTATTAACACCAGCATTTGCCGCAATAGCGATTGGTTCTACAGCATCAGGTATCATAGCTGAAGCTATTCCAGTAGCTGCTGGAGATAAAATACTACTGTATGTTTCATTAACAGCAGCAAGTCCAATAGCTGCAGTTGCTGGATTTGTAAGTGCAGGTATTAATATCGTTTAATTTGTTACAATGTTTAGTAGGAAATTAAACAGGGGTTTGTATATAGTCCTTCCTAATAAATTTAGGAAGGACTATATTTTTTGGGGAAATAAGTAATAAATCAATTGAACAATTACTCTTTGTTAAGTTCGTATAAAAAAGTATAATTTACCCTTTCTCATTTTAGTAATAAGTTATGTAACTTTAAAAATTTCCGGTCAGTAAAAAAAGATGAATTCTTTTAAAAAAGAATTCATCCATAAAATAAACTATTTATTTTTATTACAGTTACATCCTTTTTTCTTTACATAGCCTTGCTCGGCTAATTCTCTTTGCGATTGGGAATTGGAAGATTGAGAATTGGAAGATTGAGAGGATGCTGAAGAGCTACTATTTTTATTATAAGAGTAGTTTTTTCGATAGTTATAATTACTCATAGTACTATCACCTCCAATTTAATATATAAATATTATATGTATGTACACTATCAATTGTTACTATTTTTAATAGGAAGAGAAGATACAATAAAAAAATCTCCTCGGTATTTTCCTAGGAGATAAATGATGATTCTTTTGAAAATTTACAAATTAATAGCCCCAGTAAAGAGGAAAGTAATAAGAATCTTGGTGATACAGATTATGTTGTTGAGCGAGGGGCTGGGTTGGATAATTTTTCATTTCACGGTTTTGATTGCAGTTTGCCGGAGGACCAATTACAGTAGTTGATTGAATAGGGGAAACCGCTTGTTTCCATTGTTGTTCATTGAGACAGTAAGTATGGGCCATCATATGAGCTGGAGTTAACCTTAAAATGTCAGAACCGAAAATAACTTCTGGAGTTGGAGCATTGAAAATAGCTAATAAATGAGTATTATTTGCTGTAGCAATTTCGTAATGCCACCACGCTTGTGGAATGTTGGCAACTTGCCCGGGTTTTATCGGTAAGTTTAATATTTGATTCGTAAATGGATTAAGTAAAGAAACAACAGCAGACCCTGAAATACAATAAACAAGTTCAGCTGCATTTTGATGAATATGTGGTTCTACAACATTTCCTGTACTTAAATAAATATCTAATAAAGAAGTATTTTCTAAAGTATTTAATTGTTTAATACCAAGTACATTTATATAATTTTGGGCATCTTTCCGAAAAAAATTACTTTTATTTACATCATAAGTAAAATTGGTTGTGGGGGAGGTATAGTCGATGTTGGCAGTCAATTGTATTACCCGCCTTTCTATAGGTAAGTTAGGTTACAAAATTAGGATATGTGTCTAGTCTTTGTTTTGTGCTGTTGTCGGTAGCTTAATAAATTCACTTATTCCATAAAGAATAAGGTGTTAAGACCAAACTATATTCGTATTCCCATTCATACTTTGGATTGATGGAAAAAAGTAATGAAAATGTTAATTTAAAATTACATCAATCATTTATAAGGAGTGAATGTTCATGTCATTTAGTGAAATGATTAGAAATGAAGTACTCAGCTGGGCGGGTGTTTCTGAAAAACCGCATCGATTTGGTGGTATTGAAATAAATTATGGCAAGAAAGAACTTGGCCATCTTCATGGTGATAAATTAGCTGATTTACCATTTCCGAAGTTAAAGCGAGATGAATTAGTGAAGCAAGGCTTGGTAAAACCACATCACGTATTACCTGAATCAGGATGGATCAGTTATTATTTAAAGAGTGAAGAGGATATTCCATTTGCAATTGAGTTATTTCGTATGCAATATGATCGAATTAAAAAGTAATGAAATAAAGTAGGATAATAAAAATTTATTTTTATGTCACATCCCTCCTTAATCGTTCGTCTTGTATGTAGAACGATTAAGGAGGGATTTTATTATGAATACATTTGATATAGCAATTGTTGGCGGTGGGCTTGCTGGATTAACAGCATCTATATATTTAGCGAAAGCTGGAAGGAAAGTGATTGTATTAGAAAAGTCCAGTCAATTCGGTGGCCGAGGGATGACTACAAATAAAAATGGAATCTGCATGAATCTTGGTGCACATGCTTTATATAGAGGCGGGGCAGCGTTTATAACTTTTAATGAGCTTGGTATGACTCTTCCAGGTGGAATACCATCTACAAAAGCACATGGAATATGGAAAGGGGATATATTCACTATCCCAACAGATTTTTACTCAATTTTATCAACACCACTACTTTCTTGGTTTGCAAAAGTACAATTCTCACGTCTTATGATTCGTTTAGGAAATTTAGATGTAGGAGAAGTTCCGAAAATGAGTCTAACTACATGGGCAGAAAATGAAATAAAAGATCCAATGGTTCGCAATATATTTTATGCGCTATGCCGAACAACAACATATACGTTTGCTCCTACAATACAATTAGCATCATCTGTACTAAAGCAAATACAGCTTTCTATAAAAGAGGGAGTGCTTTATGTAGATGGTGGTTGGGAGACGATAATAACAAAATTAAGAGCTATAGCGAATGATATCGGGGTGCAGTTTTTGGCTAAAAAGCATGTTGTGGAAATTGAGCATTCCGAAGGTAAACAAAGAATACATTGTGTTGATGATGAGGTTTTTGAAGTAGGCGCAGTCATCGTGACGACTCCGCCGAAAGAAGCTTGTAAAATAATAAAAGGTGCAGAAGGAACAAGTCTGCATAGATGGAGTGAACAATCGGTACCGGTTACTGTTGCTGCATTAGATATTGGCTTGAGACAATTACCCAATCCTACACATCAATTTGTATTAGGATTAGATCAACCTATATTTTTCACAAATCAATCGAGAGCAGCTAAATTAAGTGAAGATGGATCAATTGTAGTGAGTCTAATTAAGTACTATAATCCTGTACTCGAGATGAATCATATTCGTGATGATAAAGAACAGTTGGAAAGTACGATGGAGTTGTTACATCCAAATTGGAAAAGAGAAGTTGTTGCACAGCAATATTTACCGAAAATAACAGTAGTACATGATTTTCCTCATATTGACCGTGTTGAAAAAGCGGGCCCTAATATACCTGAAATGCCAGGTGTTTATGTTGCAGGAGATTGGGTAGGGCATGATGAAGTATTAGCTGATGCTGCGGTAGCAAGCGGGAAACGTGCAGCGTTACACATTTTAAAGCAATATGAAAGTGAGGCAGTTCATCATGGAAACGGAGCAGTTATATGAAGCGTATCAACTATTATTATTTTCGTTAGCATACAGAATCCTTGGGAGTGTTATGGATGCTGAGGATATCGTTCAGGATGTATTTATCTCGCTAAATAATATAGAAGATCTTCAATCTATAGAAAATATGAAAGCATATTTATGTAAGATGACGACAAATCGTTCAATTGATAAATTACGATCGGCAGCGCATAAACGTAACGTGTATGTAGGGATGTGGTTGCCAGAGCCAATTGTAGAAGAGAGTGATGAGCCATCAAAGTCATTTATAATGAAAGAATCCCTTTCCACCGCATATTTATTACTTTTACAACAATTATCTGAGGTAGAAAGGATTGTTTTCATATTAAGAGAGGTTTTCAGTTATGAATACGAAGAAATAGCTTCAATTGTTGATAAGAGTAGTGTGAACTGCAGGAAGATCTTTCAACGTGCACGAAAAAGCATGTTGGAGAAACCGAAGCAATCAAAATTAAGCACGGAGAAAATGGCTTCTTATATTGAAAAGTTTGTATCATCATTACAGTGTGGGGATGCGGAAGGTATGTTAGAAGTATTAAAAACAGATGCTATACTCAAAGCTGATGGTGGTGGTAAAGTTACGACTGCGATTAACCCGATTTATTCTGCGGATCGAATTATACGTTTGTTCTTTGGGATTGCACAACGATTGACAGAAGAGTACACTGTTGATTTCAAAATGGTCAATGGTATACCAGGAGTTATAGTTACAATAAACAATAAAGTAACTTATGTTCTTTCGTTTGCATTTGAGGATGAGAAAATTTCAAATATTTATATGATGGTTAACCCTGAAAAACTTATGCATTTAAATGTAAAAATATAAAAAAGCGCATTTCTTCAGAAATGCGTTTTTTATTATTTTTCCAACATTTCAAGAGGTACATCTTTTTCGCCAGCTACCTCAAATTTAATTTCCCCGTTTTCTTCATAAATACGTGTAATAATCGGTATAGTAATCATTAATTTTTTATGCTGCTTTCGTTTTCGAGCAGCATCTAAGCTAATCACGTTCATTTGTAAGCATCCTTTCTTCTGGAAATATATAAACAAAGAAAATGCGTCCGAAAAGGGCGCTTAATTGAATTTGAAATACCGATTCATTTAAATGGGGTTTATATAATTTAATAACTGCAATTTTAATATGAAATAATATGAATGGAATAATTGCACGTAGAAATTAACTTTACCAAAAAACGAAACAATATGCTATAAAAAAATTCAAATCTTTGTCATATAATAGGAAAAAGGTCTTTGTTTCGCATATAATGAAAGTAGACGGGCAGCAAGAGCTTTTTCATCATATTGCTTTGGAAAGGCGATGAAAAAAATGGATACGTTAGATTCATTATTATTTCAACTTGAACAATATGGAGAAGAGCATGATCGAAATAAAAAAACACGGGAAGAAAAATTACGGAATATTACTCGTGAGATGGGGCAATTTTTATCAATTTTAGTAAAAGGGTGTAGCGCAAAAAACATTTTAGAAATCGGAACTTCTAATGGCTATTCTACATTGTGGTTAGCTAATGCGGTAGAAGAAACAAATGGAAATGTAACAACTGTAGAGCTTTCTTCAGAACGAGTTGGAGAGGCACTTGTCAATTTTGAAAAGGCAAACCTTTTACAAAGGATTGATGTTCATAATCAAGAAGCAGGGGCATTTTTAGATGCGCAATTAGATCATTCATTTGATTTTATTTTCCTAGATTCAGAGCGTACGCAATACATGTGGTGGCTTGAGCATATAAAACGCATTTTACAACCAAAGGGTTTTCTTGTTGTTGATAACGCAACCTCTCATGCAAATGAATTAGCCGAGTTTAAAAAAATGATAGAAGAAGATGAAATGTTTGAAACGGTGTTATTGGCATTTCAAAATGGAGCATTCGTAGCGCGCAAGAAGAAATAGGAGTGAGCGCAATATAATTATCACATTGAAAAAGGGTGTATGTCAAAAGATTGAGTACAGAAGGATAGAAGAACATAATTTATATACGTAACATACGAAGAATCCGCCTTCAGCATGTCGTTCTCTAGGTCTTAAGTCTGAGGAAAATTATGTTGTTTACAGGTATACTTATAGTAAGAAACAGGGAATGACTGCATAAACAGGCATTTCTAAAAAAATCGATTTCAAGCAATCAGAATGTATATGAAATACGATATAATAGATGAAATATAGTGCATATAAATTCGCACATATAAATAAAGGAGCGATTTTGTTGACTGAACTCGAGAAAAAAGAACCTGTATCGATCGTGAAAGATAATAATGTAGAAGTAGTGGTTGATACAGTTATAAAAGATGCAGAATTAGAGGAACTGAATAAAGAAGCTGATCTTTATGTACAAAAGTTAAATAGCGAGCAAAATACAGATTTATCAAAAGTATTGTCTCAGCTAGGAGATTTAGGAGATAAAGAGCAACAAGCAGCAGGACAAACGTTGTCAGCATTAAAACGTCCTGTAACAGCGATGATGAATGGAAAGAACGAAGAAATTCCAAATACATTGTTAGAATTACGAAAAGTGGTATCAGAACTTGATCCGAATTCATTAAAAGCAAGTGGTATGAAGAAAATTATGTTTAAAGTATTCAAGAAAAATCCACTTGAAACATACGTGCATAAATATCAATCTATAGATAAGCAAATTGAGGAGATTATAAGATCCCTTCTAATTGGTCGTGACAACTTACAAGAAGATACAGTTGGTCTTGAAATGCTTAAAGAGCAATCGCATGATAAAATTCACGCTCTTGATAAGCAAGTATACTTAGGGAAAAAACTTGCTGGCATGCTGGAAGCTGAGAAACAAAATCCAGAACGTCAAAGAGATATTCCATTAATTAACGATGCGTTAGAAAAGATACTTGTACGTACACGTAATATGCAGCAAGCGAAAAGTGTTTTATTACAATCTATCGCATCTGTAGACATTATTAAGAAAAATAATGAAAAGTTAACAGAGGCAATTCGTAATGCAATTACGATGACGCAAAACGTTGTAACGGTTTCAGCTGCTATTCAGTTAGCGTTAACAAATCAACGGAAAACAATCGATGCAGTGAATGCGACAAATGAAGCAATTGAATCGATGGTATTAAGTAATTCTCAAGCGTTAAAACAAAATACAGAAGAAACGACAAAATTGCTTGAAAACCCTGCTATTAGCATGGATAAATTACGTGAATCATTCCAAAATGTGTTCGCTGCAATTGAAGCATCTGAAAAATCGTCAGAACGTATTATCGAGTCAAGTAAGAAGTTCGTTATTGAACTAGACACATTTAATGATGAGATGAAGCAGAAACTCATTCAGCGTCCAAGGAAATAACGGATTATTAGAGGAGGTGAACAAATGAGTTTCATTCAAACAGTACTATTACTACTCGGTACATTGCTTTTAATAGCATTTACTGTCGTTGTTTTAGTCGTATATTTCGGACGGAAGCTGTATTTTTCATGGACGAAGCCATATAAAAGAGCGCAAGATTCTTTAGATAAGTTATCAAACAAATCAATACCGTTTCTACAAGAATTTACACAACATCCACTGTTTTATCGCTGGATTCGCACCGAAGGGAAGAAAGAACAAAATACATTAAATACTCTATTTTGTGCATCAGGTCAACGTACGAGAGAACAAGTCTTCTCGATGTTACCGAAAGAAAAGCAGAAAAAAGTGCATGTAATGGCAAAAACTACGAAAAAGCTTACGAATGAAGATATTGATGTAGCTGCGATGAAAGTGAAAGATTTCTTAAGACAAGAAACACAGCAAACTGTAAAACCGACAGACTTATCATTTTACAAATTGTATTTTTATGACCGTTATCCAGACGCATTAAATACGATTCAAGCGTATAAACGCTCAATAAATCCTTCATTACAAAGAACGGTTGATGATATTACAATTTCAGTATTGAATGCACTTCCGTACTATCAAGAGCAACGCATGTTTGAACAACAACATAAACTTGAAACGTTCTTAATGAAAGATTTAACGGCCATGTTATCGTTGGTAGTACAATTACCACCTTCACAAAGACCAGAGAAGGAAGAAGAACTGAAAATCTACTTGGAAAATTTCCAAAAAGAAATGGAAGTAGTAGAGCGAGATATTCGCGACTCAATTGATCACGATTTAAATGTGAAGATGAGAGCAGCGACTGAGAAGTTTAAGAATAAATAACAAAAAGCGCCTTAAAAGCTAAGTATCACAGCTTTAGGGCGCTTTTTGTTATGAGATTTTATTTTGCACTAACGGTAGTATGACTAGAAGCCACACTTTCATTATGCAATCGATCAACTGCAGTTACGACATACGTATACGTTTCTCCAGAAATAACGGTTTTATCTACATAAATTTCTCCAAGTTTTGTTTTTCTTACAGTAGTAAGTAAATTTTTCGGATTTTGTATATCCACTTCATTTTTCCCATTCGCGCGGTAAATAGCGTAATAAGTAGAATCATTATCTCTATTGTCAATGATACCGATTGCAATACCTTCATCTCTTGGAATGGCACCTTTTAAAGTCGGTTGTTTTGGTGGATCATGATCAAGCCAAGGCATAGGCGGAATTAATGCAGGATATTTATATATGTCTTTTGAGAGTCTATCTTTAGCTCCAAGTGGATTGTTATTAATATCTTTTAAGCTAAAATGCATACTACCTTTTATTTCAGGATATAGCCGGTTTAATGCAATTTGTCTTGGATATTCTTCTGGATCAGACCAAGCAGGGACGGAGTTATTATTAATTTTATAGGCCGCTTGACCGATGTATAGGTGAATCGGTTTGTTATTTGTTTCTTTAACCCACCAATCTACTAATATGTCATATGCAGCTGGGGTGAAACCTATATTCCAATATATTTGCGGCGTAATGTAGTCAATATATCCTTTTTGTATCCACTCACGTGTGTCAGCATAAAGGTCATCATAGTTTCTTTGGCCTGCGGTTGTGTTAGAGCCAGTCGGATCGTCAGCTATATTTCTCCATACGCCGAACGGACTAATGCCAAACTTTACATATGATTTTTCTTGTTTTATAGCAGTATTTAAATCTTTTACAAGTTCATTTACATTGTTACGTCGCCAATCTTCTATATTTGTAAATCTACCGTTATTATATGTTTCGTACGTTTTCTGATCTGGAAATTCTTCATCGGCTACTTTATATGGATAAAAATAATCATCCATATGCAGCGCATCAATATCGTAATTTTGCACGATTTCTAAAGCACCTTCTGTTATATATTTTTTCACTTCTGGAATACCGGGATTGTAATATAACTTTCCGCCATAAGGGACAACCCAATTGGGATGTTGCCTTGCAGGGTGATTATTTGATAATCGATTTATATCGGTGTGATTCATCGTTATTCGGTATGGGTTAATCCAAGCGTGGAATTCTATATTTCTTTTATGAGTTTCTTCAATCATAAATGCAAGCGGGTCATAACCAGGATCTTTTCCTTGTGTTCCTGTAATGTATTCAGACCAAGGACCGTAATTTGAAGGATAGAAAGCATCAGCGGTTGGTTTAATTTGTACAACAACTGCATTCATACCAGTGCTTTTTACATCGTCTAATAATCTTATAAATTCTTGTTTCTGTTTTTCAATGGGTAAGCCAGTTTTTGAGGGCCAATCAATATTCAGAACAGATGCAATCCATACAGCACGTAATTCATGTTTTTTGTATGCAGTATTTACTTCAGCATAAGTAGAGTGAGGGGGAATGAAAGAGAAAGGGATGAACAAGATGACGATACAACATATCATTAATAAACGTTTAACGATCATTTATACGCCTCCCTATCATATGATTATTTAAAATAATATAGGAGGCGAGGTTGACTTTGCAATAGAGAAAATTGCATATTGAAACATTAATTTAATAGGAAAAATATTTTTACTGAAATTTACTTTCATTATAACTAAATTCATTTACTACTTCATATGCTTGTTAGTAAAGTGAAACTTCCTTTCATTTGAAGGGGAATAAATTATAAGTATAGGAGGATTAATAAATGAAAGTATTGTTCGTTTGTTCTGGAGGAATGTCCAGTGCAATTGTTGTAAACGCTTTAAAAAAAGAAGCGGAGAAAAATGGTGTGAACATGGAAGTGCATGCAATTGGAACGAATGAGGTAGAGGAAGAAGTAAAGAATGGCTGGGATGTCGTAATGGTGGCACCTCAAATAAGACACCGATTTGACTCTGTAAAAAAATTTGCAGAGGAGGAATCTATTCCGTGTGGCATCATTCCACCGCAAGCATACACGCCACTTGGAGGCCCGACTTTATTAAAAACTGTAAATGAATTAATTAGTTAGGAGGAAGCGTTATGAATAAGTTTGTCACGTTTCTTGATAAAAACTTATCTGGCCCGATGGCAAGGCTTTCTGAGCAGAGGCATCTACAAGCAATCCGTGATGGAGTTATTTCGGCGTTACCATTTATTATAGTAGGAAGCTTTTTTTTAATAGTAGCATTTCCACCACTGCCGAAAGATAGTTTCATATCGGTTTGGGCATTAAAGAATCAAACAAGTATATTGATACCATATCGTTTAACTATGTTTATTATGTCCTTATATATAGCATTTGGAATAGGATATAATTTAGCGAAAAGTTATAAATTAGATGCTTTATCAGGAGCACAGCTTGCGGTATGTTCACTACTTTTAACATTAACGCCTGAGTTAATTGATAAAAAAGGATTCATGCTTCCGATGACAAATCTTGGAGGTCATGGATTATTTGTGACGATGATCGTCTCTATTTTATCAGTTGAGATTTTAAGGTTTTGTAAGAAGAATAACGTAACGATAAAAATGCCAGAACAAGTACCACCGTCAGTATCACGTTCATTTGAAGCACTTATACCTGCAGCATTCGTTATTATTATGATGAGTCTTATTACAGTCGTTTTTAAAGTTGATTTACATTACGTTGTAGATAAACTAGCCGCACCGTTAGTAAAAGCTGGTGATAGTTACTTTGGCGTTATTATACCTGTATTTTTAATTACGTTTTTCTGGTCTTTCGGGATACACGGAGTATCAGTTGTAGGTACTGTGGCAAGGCCACTTTGGGATGTGTATTTAGGAAAGAACGGTGAAGCTGTAGCAAGTGGAGCGAGTCATTTTCCGTTTATTGCACCAGAACCGTTTTATCAATGGTTTATTTGGATTGGTGGTTCGGGTGCAACGTTAGGGCTTGTGTTAGCTATGATTGTATTTGGTCGATCAAAATATTCAAAAGCATTATCGAGAACATGTATTGTCCCTGGGATTTTTAATATAAATGAACCGGTTATATTCGGTTTGCCGATTGTATTAAATCCAATTTTAATTATTCCTTTCGTCATTACCCCGTTAGTAACAGCTACTATAGCGTATGCTGCAACCGCAATGGGATTTGTAACACCAGCGCATATTATGCCGCCATGGACATTACCTGCTCCAATTGGTGCATATTTAGCAACAGGTGGAGATTGGCGTGCGATTGTATTAGTTTTTATAAATATAGCAATATCGTTCCTTATTTATTTACCATTCTTTAAAATGTACGACAAAAATATGCTTGAAATCGAAAAGAATGGTGACGGAGAGTCGGTTAATCCTTAATCTGCATGCTGTTATTTTGAGTGATAGACTTTTTGTCTATCACTTCTTTCACATTAAAACTAGAAAGGGGGAAATAGAATGAATATAAAATTTAGTTATAAAGGTGTGTTTTTATTACTATTTGGAGTGATTTGTGCAAATTTACTTTTTGTCCCTTTATTAGGCATGCTAAATTTATCACAAATGCATAGTATTTGGCTCGTTACAAGTATTGCGGCAAGCGTTTTGCTTACGGTAGTTGTTTCTTTCATTGATGGATCGTTTGCATCGAAAGCTCAGTTGTTTTTTAGATTTATATTGTTTTCGATTGGTTGTACGTTGGTTACTTACATGATTGTTTTTTAGTAAATAGGAGGTCATGCATGTTATGTATGTTGCAGGGGTAATGTCCGGTACTTCGTTAGACGGAATAGATGTAGCACTCGTTCATATAGATGGAAGCGGTGTAGGTTCTAAAGTTGAACTCATCCATTTTACTACTGTGCCATTTTGTAATGATATGAAAAATGATATCCAGCAGGCATTATCAATAGAAAATTCAAATGTACAACTTATATGCAGTTTGAATTTTAAACTCGGTTTACGCTTCGCAAACGCTGTAAAGGAAGTTTGTAAAGAGGCCAATTTTCCTTTGAGACAATTAGATTTAATTGGTTCTCACGGACAAACGATTTATCATCAGCCACAGCAAGATGGAGGTATGATTCCTTCTACATTACAAATTGGAGAACCAGCAATTATAGCGTATGAAACGAATACGACGGTTATTTCTAATTTTCGAACGATGGACATGGCAGCTGGAGGACAAGGAGCACCACTTGTATCATATTCAGAGATTATTTTATATCGTCACCAAACTAAAAATAGACTACTACAAAATATCGGCGGGATTGGTAATGTGACTGTAATACCAAGTCAACTAAGTGAGAAAAGCGTTATAGCATTTGATACAGGTCCAGGTAATATGGTAATGGATGAAGTATGTCAAAGGTTATTTCAGTTGTCATATGATCAAAATGGTAACATTGCAAAACAAGGAGTAGTTGTAGAAGAGGTTTTGACATATTGTATGAATCATCCATTTTTGAAAATGAATCCACCGAAATCAACTGGTAGAGAACAGTTTGGAGAAGAATTTGTCAGTGAGTTATTAAAGCGGTTTGAAAAGCATAGTAAAGAAAATATATTGACGACTGTCACAAGGTTTACAGCAAGTTCAATTGTTTATCATTATAAGGAGTTTATTCTGCCGTATTATGAAATCGATGAGGTAATTCTAGGTGGTGGCGGAAGTTATAATGATACACTTGTAGAAATGATACGGCATGGATTGAAAGAAGAAAAATGTGCATTATTCCTTCAAGAAGATATAGGCTATTCTTCAGAAGCGAAGGAAGCAATCGCCTTTGCCATTTTAGCAAATGAAACATATCATCGTAATCCAAGTAATGTGCCGAGCGCAACAGGTGCTAAGAATTCCGTAATTTTAGGGAATATAACATTCCCTCCATACGCAGATGAAAATGAGGCGAACATATGAAGTATATGATTGGAGTAGATGGCGGGGGAACGAAGACAGAGGCAATTGCATTTGATCAAGATGGAAATGAAGTTGTAAGAGGTACGAGCAGATTTGGAAATGTATTAATAGATTTTGACCAGGCACTTTTGCATATTATGGAAGCAATTAATCAATGCCAGAAGAGTTTAATGAATGAGCATTGCGTTTGTATTTGTTTAGGATTAGCTGGTATAAGCGGAGGGAATACAAATGAATTAACATTACGTTTAAAAAAGAAATACGGAACAAAAATTGAAATTTTTAATGATGCAATGATCGCGCATGCAGCTGCTTTAAAAGGTAAGGAGGGAATATTAACTATAGGTGGTACAGGTGCAATTTGTATCGGAAAGAAAGGGGAAGTATATCAGTATAGCGGTGGATGGGGACATATTTTAGGAGATGAGGGGAGCGGATATTGGATTGCATTACAAGCTTTAAAGAGAATGGCAATTCAGTTCGATCAAGGAATCAGTCTTTGTCCATTGAGTTTGAACATTCAAAGGCAGTTTCAACTTTTGACACCGTCTCATATAAAAAGCTTAGTATATACTTCTTCTAAAGATAAAATTGCAGCAATCGCGCCATTAGTTATTCAGGAAGCGAGAAATGGCAATGATGATGCGTATGAAATTATGATGCAAGCTGGAAAGGAATTGGCAAGGATTACAGTAAGTGTTTATAACAAGTTGAACTTTAAGCACTCAACGCCAATTGCAGTAAGTGGCAGTATATTGCGTTTAGTTCCTGAAATATTTGCTGTATTTAAGAAATGCTGTGAAGATAGTATGAAAGAAATTACATTCGTATCACAAGCAGAAATGGCAGTGAAAGGAACATATTATTTAATGAGGGATATATATTTTTAAAAATAGTGTATGAGAATTTTTGTATGATTTGTAAAAATATGATGTTAAAATGTATAAAGGGATGTATGTTAAAAACGTACAATATACGTAATAATTGAATATTGTATATGTAATCCCATGTAGAAAGTGAATGATTACATGATTAATAGTATGCAGTTTTTATATTTGGTGGCTTCTTATTTAATTGGAAACATATTGACCGCTTATATAGTAACAAAATTGAGACATAACGTTGATATTAGGGATGAAGGAAGCGGAAATCCTGGCGCAAGAAATATGGGGCGCGTATATGGAAAAGGGTATTTCATCGCTACATTTTTAGGGGATGCGATTAAAGGGGCAATCGTTGTTGCTGTAGCAAAATATCTTTTTGAAGATCCTACATTCGTAATGTTAACATTATTGTCCGTTATTATTGGACATATTTACCCAGTTTTATTTAAAGGCAAGGGCGGTAAAGGTATTTCAACATTTATAGGAGGACTAATCGCATTTGATTATTTGATAGCGCTTACCCTCTTAGGCATTTTTATTGTATTTTATTTAATATTTAAAGGGTTTACGAAGCCAGGACTAATTACAATTGCTTGTTTACCAATTTGTATGATTCTTTATTCTTATTCTATTGTTACCACTATATTAAGTGGAATGATTATTGTACTTATTCTATATGTGAATCGAGAATAAAATGAATGTTTAATAAGTGGGGATAATCTCCACTTATCATTTTTTATTAAATAGATAAAGGAGATAAGGCATGGGGTTAATTTATAAAGTTGCTGATCAAGATTGGGAATTTGAAAGTATACATAAATTAAATTATAAAACTTTTGTGGAAGAGATACCACAACATGAAGAAACGAAAGACCGGTTTCGTATAGATCGGTTTCATAAAGAAAATACATATTTAATTTGTTTAGATGAGGATAGATTAGTAGGTATGGTCGCAGTGCGGGGAAAACGACCATTCTCGTTAGATTATAAAATCTCAAATTTAGATGTTTATTTGCAAGAGCATGGAGAAAAAATGTATGAAATTCGTTTACTTTCAGTAGAACGTGAATATAGAAATGGAAGAGCGTTGTTAGGATTAATTCGTTTTCTACATCGTTATTTGCTTCTAAACGGATATGAATTAGCACTCATTTCTGCAACAACACGTGAACTAGCTTTATATGAGCAAATGGGATTCAAATCTTTCCATACGTTAGTTGGTACAGAAGAAGCAGCCTTCCAGCCAATGTATGTTACCCCTGCTATGTTTGAAGAGTCGAGTGTTGGGGGGATTATGACGAAAGAATATACGTTTTTACCTGGTCCAGTAGATATTGAAGAGAACGTTCGAAAGGCATTTTCTACGCGGCCTATTTCGCATCGCTCTAAGTCATTTCAAGTGATGATGGACAATGTGAAAAAACGGTTACTTTATATGACAAAAGCAAAACATGTACAGCTTATGTTAGGAACAGGGACGTTAGCAAATGATGCGATTGCTTTACAGTTACGTTCTTTAAAAGGGAAAGGACTAGTATTAACAAATGGGGAATTTGGTAATAGATTAGTTGGACATGCAAAACGAGCACAGTTACATTTTGATACGTATAAAAAGGAAATGGGAGATCCATTTATTTATACCGAATTAGAAGAAATCATGACAACTGGAAATTATGAATGGATTTGGTTTGTTCATCATGAAACATCTACTGGAATGTTAAACGATTTAAACGAGCTAAATACTCTTTGTAACGAGAATCAAATAAAACTATGTGTAGATTGCATAAGCTCAATTGGAGCAATACCATTAGACTTGAAGGATGTGTATTTTGCGAGTGGTGTTAGCGGTAAAGCGATTAAATCATATACAGGAATTTCTTTCGTTTTTTATAACCACATTGTAAAAATAAACGAGGCTGTGCCAGCCTATATGGACATTGGCATGTATGAAGAAAATGAAAGCATTCCATACTCACAATCATGGAATTTAATTTATGCATTGCAAGAAGCGTTGAAGAGATTTGAAGATGAAAAGGTATTTGTAAAAATTAAAGAGACATACGAATATGTTGAAGAAGTTATTACTGATATGGGCTTAAAGCTTGTTTCACCTAAAGAACATGCCGCGCCAATTATACTTACTATTGTATTAAGCGAAGACCATTCTTCTAAAGTAGTAGGCGATGCATTAGCATTACAAGGATACATCGTTCATTATGAGTCATCTTATTTACAAAAGAATAATTGGATCCAAATTGCATGTTTAAATCATTATAAAGAACGCGATATGAAGAGGATGTTAAATTGTTTGCAAATGTGTTTATTTCAGAGTGGGGTACATATATAAAGATTTTTTCTTTTCGTATAAAGGAGCTACGACTTACGAAAACTTAGAAATAGAACTTTGGAAGAGGTGTCAGTATGATAACTAGAAAACTACCATTACATATAGACGATATTAAAAAAGCTCACAAGATTCTAGATAGAAATGCTCGTAAAACGCCATTAGTAAAATCTTTTTATTTGACTAGTAAAACGGGCGGAGAAATACATTTGAAATTAGAAAATATGCAATTAACGGGTTCTTTTAAATTTCGTGGCGCATTTAATAAAATGTCACGGCTCACGGATCAAGAAAAAGAAAGAGGTGTAATCGCATGTTCAGCAGGTAATCATGCACAAGGAGTTGCATTATCTGCTCATTTACTCGGTATTAAGAGTAAAATTGTTATGCCAATTTCTGCACCTCAGGCAAAAGTTGAAGCAACAAAAGGATATGGATCTGAAGTGATTTTACATGGTGAAACCTTTGATGATGCAAAGGTAAAATGTGAAGAAATTATAAGGGAAACAGGTGAAACATACTTACATCCATATGATGATGTAGAGGTAATGGCTGGTCAAGGTACAATTGGATTAGACATTCTTGATGATATGTGGGATGTAGATACTGTCATTGTACCAATAGGTGGAGGCGGAATTATTTCTGGTATTTCTGTAGCATTAAAATCTTTTAATCCATCCATTAATATAATTGGTGTCCAAGCAGATAATGTTCATGGAATGAAGGCATCTTACGATAAAGGCGCAATCGTAGAACATTATGAGGCTCCTACTATTGCAGATGGTTGCGCAGTTAAAATACCAGGAGAATTAACATTTGAAATTGTAAAAGAATTAGTAGATGATATTGTAACTGTATCAGAAAAAGAGCTGGAAGTAGCGATGAAAGATTTATTACAACGTGGGAAAGCTGTTGTAGAAGGTGCAGGTGCATTAGCAACTGCTGCACTTCTTGCGGGAAAAGTTGATAGTTATATAAAAGGGAAAAAAGTAGTGGCTGTTATATCTGGTGGGAACGTGGACTTACAGCGCATATCAAGTGTATGTGAGCACTTTTTTGTCGCTAATGAAGTGAAATAGTTTTATGAAAGAAGAGCTAAGAGAAATGATCTTAGCTCTTACTTTTTGTCTACCATTTACTGTAAGTAGCAATAAACTTGCAGAATTTGCTGTCTAATGAATTGTTTTATTTAAGCGCCTATTTTTACACATATCTTTAATGTTACAATAATTATTTCAATATTGTCGAAACGTAAGCAGAAATTTAATATAATAGTTTTAATGTGCTAATGAGCGGTGAGGAGGGCAGGTCATGAATAAAGAAGAACAGGTCATGAACGGTTTCAGGGAATTATATAATAAGCTGGTTTGGCTTAATAAAGATAAGATGGAAGAAGGTCTTAAAGGGTTTAAGTCTTCTGAAGTCCACTGTATTGAATATATTGAAAACAATGCAGATTCTAACGTGACACAACTCGCAGAGGCTTTTTATGTGACTCGCGGTGCTATAAGTAGAATGACTAAGAAGCTCATACAAAAAGGCCTTGTTGAAAGTTACCAAAAGTCAGAAAATAAGAAAGAAATTTATTTTAAGCTTACCGAACAAGGGAAAGAAATTTATAAAATCCATGAAAATCTGCACAAAGAGTTTCAAGAGCGGGATAAAGCTGTATTTGAGCAAGTAACTGAAGAAGAATTCGACAGTATAATTAGCTTTGTGGAAAAGTATAGTAGACATTTGGATGCAGAAATAAAGAAACAAGGTATACATATTAAATCGTAATACATTTTAATAATAAAATGGCAGCCTTACTCTAATATGAGAATAGGCTGCTTTTTTATTATTTTATCTTTGTTGACTAATCAACAAAACAGGGTTATCATTTTGTTGACAAAGCAACAAAACATTTTAAGGAGAGAAGTTAAATGTCTATATTTAGATCACAAAATGAAAGGGAAACTGAAAAAAGCATAGATAAACATGCGTTACTATTCGGACTTATTTCTGTATTTCTTTGTGGTATAGGTTTCAGTATCATCATGCCTGTAGTCCCATTCTTAGTACAGCCATATACAAGTAATCCGGAAGAACAAGCATTAGTTGTTACACTACTAACTTCCGTATATGCGGCCTGTGTGTTTTTAGCTGCTCCAGCACTCGGGGGTTTAAGCGATAAGTATGGCCGTCGTCCATTACTTTTAATATGCTTATTTGGTTCTGCAATTGGGTACTTAGTTTTTGGCATAGGAGGAGCTTTATGGGTATTATTTGCTGGACGGATAATAGAAGGTATAACAGGTGGGAGCATAAGTACTATCTTCGCATATTTTGCAGACATCATTCCGAAAGAGCAGAGAACGAAATACTTTGGATGGGTGAGTGCAGTTGTAGGTGCGGGAACTATTATTGGACCAACTCTTGGGGGGTTACTTGCAAAGTTTGGTCATTCTGTACCTTTATACTTTGGAGCGTTCATAACTTTATTAAATGTTTTATATGGTATGAAATACATGCCTGAGAGTCTTGACAAAAATAACAGGTTAAAAGAGATTACTTTTGTAAGGTTAAATCCTTTTGCACAGCTAGCAAATATACTTTCCATGAAAAATTTAAAATGGTTACTTATCTCAGCGTTTTTACTTTGGATACCTAACGGATCTTTACAAGCAATTTTCACGCAATTTACAATAGATACTTTCAGTTGGAAACCTGCATTAATCGGACTTATGTTTTCAATTTTGGGCTTTCAAGACATTGTTTCACAAAGTTTTATCATGCCAAAGCTTTTAATCAAGCTTAGTGATAAACAAATAGCAATTCTTGGGATGGTTTCGGAGATTATAGGATACAGTTTTATTGCAGCATCAGCTGTATTTTCACTCTCTCCACTACTTATCGTTGGAATGCTAATGTTTGGTTTTGGGGATTCAATTTTCGGGCCTTCATTCAACGGGATGCTTTCAAAGTCTGTCAGTTCTAATGAACAAGGAAGGATTCAAGGTGGAAGCCAATCTATTCAAGCTTTAGCAAGAATGATTGGTCCGATTATTGGAGGACAAATCTATGTATCACTTGGTCATGCCGCACCTGCTTTTATGGGTATGATTCTTATAGTAGCGGCAATAGCAGTTTTGTATAAGGGAACGTATGAAACTGTATAACAGATAGATATAAGAACAAATAAAAGGGAGTCAGAACTTAGGAACAAGTGCTGATTCCCTATTTGTTTACGGTTTGAGAGCTAAGAGAAATGCTTTTGTTTAGGAATTTATTCTGCTATGCTCTCATGGTGAAGGGTAATATTCAGTGAGGTGGAACTATTATTAATTACAGTTAGCTTTATTTGAAAGTAAAAAGGTAGGTAAATGACTAGATAATTTCATTATGCTTGTGCTGAAGTAAATAATGATTCCATCTTTACTTTGCTCTTCTCTCGAATTTCAGCATCTGCGTTATCCTTATAGGGACAAAAATTTTAAAACGAGAAGACAAATAGTCTCTCATTACCCTGAAGTATAATGGGGGAAGTTTCTTGTTGGGATTCTTAAAAATTTAGAAAAAACTTTCTCAACATTGTTTGAGAAAAGAGTGAAACGAATGTTCTAAATTTTATGATAAGATGAAAATAATAAAAAAGAGCAAAAAGACCCACGGCGTTACAGTAGTGCGGTAACACAACTGTGACGTTTTACCCTAGCGAATGTAGGTAAAACTTTCCATGAGTCAGCCTCAAGTATATCATACTTCAAATAGTATTAAATCCATATGGAACGTTTTCTTGTTGAGAAAATCAGGGGCTGTGTCTTGTGTTCTATTTGGGAGGATACGGATGAGGGCTTTGATGAATGAACTGAATAACACGATTCAGTCAAATAATATTAGTACAAGAAAGTTAGCGAAAGATACAGGTATTAGTAGAACAACAATTACAAATGGTCTGTCCTTTGTAACTGGAGAAATGAAATTTGATGTTTTTGAAAAATTGGTTCGTCATGTGTATAAAAGTCCCATAGAACAAACAAGAAGGATTAAAGATTTTATTTTACAGTGTGGAACTAGCTTGAATGTAAGAAAAGCATTGAGTTATTGCCAGGTAGCAGGAGAATACGATCTTATAGATATGTTAATCGAAAAATTCAAAATGGAAACAAAAGATCCGGATTTCAAGAAGCTTCAAAAAGATGTACGTAAATATTTAAATGTATACAATCTATATAACCATCGGAATATGAATCGGAAAAAAGGACAAAGTCTTCTGGAGGAAATATACAAAACACGTGTTTCATCAGATTTGGAATGTCAGGTATTATTAAATACATTACTAATGGCAGCAGAATATGATAGACAAAGGTATAGTGCTATGTCATCATACGCGGACGCGGCAGAAGCTTATGTCGCTAAGATGGATAACGGTTATATTAAAGATTGTTTACGCATGCAGCATATGGAACGAATTGCGTACACTCAGTTGCATGCCAATGAAATTGATAGCTGTAGAGCTACGTGCCATGCCATTATAAATTCCGAATTGAATTTCACAGTTGTAAAAGCTACAGCATATTGTTGTTTAGGTGAAAGTTATATTTTTGAAAATCCATTAATGGCGGAAAAATATATCTTGAAAGCTATTCAATGTCTTGAAGGTATAAGTTCACCGAAAGGAACTCAAAAATACAATTCTTTTAAAACGACTCTTGCCTTTTTATATATTGAGTTCGGATTTAATTTAGATAATATTGATTTTGATTTTATTAGTGAGGGTGATCTTGCTTATTATGAGTGTTTATATGGTGATAAGCAAAATGGTTATAGAATTTTTGAAAGGTTAAAAGATCAAGGTCTATCGGCCTTCCAAATGTACTATCTTTCTAGAATTGAAAATGATACAATTATGGCGAGGGAATCTTTAGAAAAATTTGAAAAAACGGGAAGTATAATATATGCGCAACTTCCAAAGCGCATTTTAATAACTGAAGGAGTGTTGTAAAATGAAAAAAATTTTAGTCACTACATTATGCGCACTTGCGTTATCAATTGGGGTTATCGGTGCTGGTGCAGATCAGACTAAAGATTTAGGTAAAGAAAAAGCTACTGTACATACTAAAGAAGTACAATTAATGATGGTCGATCCCGGTGGGATGTAATATAAATGAATAGTTAAAAAGACGCTACTTATAGTAGCGTCTTTCGTCTTTTATAGGCGTGTCACGTTTTTGAAAGTTTCGGAAAAAATATACCACTTGATACATATTTCACAAATTGGTAAGGATGAAGGGGAGGAAATAAGGTGAAAAAAGAGACGGCCAAACAAGAAACAAAACGCTTAATTAGGGAGTTGTTCGGAGCTGAAAAAGTAAGTTGTGATATGAATTATCTAATGGAGGAGTTGTATAAGCAAGGACAGATTACTCCGGAACAGTACAAACAAATTACAGCTATATTGCAACAAAAAAAGGAATAGCATCTGGCTAATCCTTTTTTACTTATTGCTGCTTTCTTTGTAGGAGTTGTCTTAATAAAACATTAGCAATTTCAGCTTGCTCATCCGTAATTTCTACCCCATCAGAATGAAGTCTGCCTTGATCTAAAAAGTCTTTTACATTAAAGTTAAGACCGTTTGGATTTTCTGTTCTTCCTAAGATGAAGTCTGTAGTAGTATCAAATATGTCTGCTAGCTGTACAAGAACCTCAGCGTTTGGTTTTCTTTTATTTGTCTCATATCCACTATACGTAGAATCGTTTTTACCAATACGATCTGCGACTTCTTGCATTGTCCAACCGCGTCTATTTCGTAAGAATTTTAATTGAGTTCCTATATCCATACTTTTTACCCCCGTTAAATTCTCTTTTATATTTTTCATCGATTTTATTTTTTATAAATTTTATAAAAATATATAAAACGTTTTTTATTTTTTTGTTGTTATCTATATATAAGATAACACTTTATTGGACAATTACACAATGGTAAATACACGCATATTGCAAGTGAAATTAGATGAGTGTTCATAAAAAAGTTGAAAAATCACTTTACTTACTTGCAAAACGCCAGTATAATAAAAATCATTAAAGGTTGTCTGGAGGTGGACATATGAAAAGGACTTGGTTAGCGGATTTACGTGGGAAAAAACGTATGTCGCAGGCGGCTCTAGCGGATAAGGTTAGTGTGACTCCTGGTCATATAGCAGATTTAGAGACTGGTAGACGCGATCCGGGAGGAAAATTAGCCTTGCAAATCGCAATTGTACTTGGGTTCCCTATGGAACATTTTTATTTACCTACTTACTTGCAAAACGCCAGTAAAAAAGAAGTTAGACAATCGTTTGAACTGGGATTTCCACCAAAAGAAGAATTTTTAGAGCATTATCCTCATTACGTAGAAAAAACTGTAGGGGGCTGAGGAGTGTGGGGAAAAAGACATCCGGCTTATACGTCCGTAACGAGTACTACGGTACAGAGAAAAAGGAAGTTCTATTTCAAGAAGTATACGAAAAATATTTAGGTGTTAAAGTAACGGTCACAAGAAAGAAAAAAACAGAAGTAAAGGCAAGTTAAAAAATTGAAAGGAGGTGATACACATGCAACGGTACGTGACTTATGCGACTCGATTAGTAAAAGCAAAAGACGTAAAAGCTGTATGTTGCGAAAGTAAAAATTACTTCAAGAATGGCTCAGAAGAACAAGCGGTAAACACCATGTTAAAGCTAACGGAAAGGAGTGAACGTGTTGGCCAACATTAACGAGATTTTCGTAGAAGGTTTCCAGTCACATACAAATAGCCACTTTAATTTAGGAAACGGACTGAATGTAATTACTGGACCATCAGATAGTGGTAAAACATCCATTATACGAGCAGTTCGCTGGGTAGCATTTAACGAACCTCAAGGTGAGGCTTTCGTAAACGAATCAGTGGGACAGACTACTGTAGCGATTCACATGGATAACGGCATTATTATTTCAAAGCACCGTAGAAAAGGAAAAACATCGTACAGAATCCAAACGGATCCAGGTGATGCAGGAAGTGTATTTGAGAAGTCAGAGGTACCGGAAGAAGTAAAACAATTACTTGGTATCACAAAGCAAACATTTGGGGATTTTGTTACTGCTTTAAACTTTGCATTCCAGCTTGAAGCACCTTTCTTAATAAGTGAGACACCGTCATCGGGTGCGAAAGTTCTAGGTAAGTTAGCAGGAACAGAAGCTGTCGATCTCGCGGTAAAAAGTGTTTCAAAAGATACATACGCAGCAAGGCAAGAGAGGTTACTAGCTGAAAAAGAAATTGAGAGATTAGCAGGTAACTTACTCGAGTACTTGGATGTGGATGATAAAGTACAGCAGTTAAAAACAGCTGAAAGTTTGATGGAACATGTAGAAGAATTGCATAAAAAGAAAGATGTACTGCAGCAACTACAAACTCAACAACAGATAGCATTTGAAAAATTCCGTGTAGCGTTTGTTGAGGATGAGAGACTCTCAAAAGTGCCGGTTCTTATACAAATACTTGAAGAAACAGAAAAAGACCAGCAGCGTCTGCAAACACTACTGGACTTACAAAAAAGATACGAGTCACTGTCCACCGCCAAGAAGACATTGACTGAAACATTAAAACAATTTGATGGATTAGTAGAAGTAAGTAACTTGTTACAAGATTCTACTAAATCCGAAGAAATATATTCTTTGCTTTCTATCTTATCACAAAACTATAAGAAGTATAGTCAAGTATTACAAGAAGCTCAATTACAGGTCGAGAGGTTGACTGTAATTGAAAACATTAATGTAGCTGTGATTGAAGAGGAAGTAAAGAAAACGGATGAGTTAAAGAAACTCTATGTACAACATAGCGTGGTTAAACAAGGCTACGAAAAAACAAGTAAGGATGTAGAAAGGTTATCTATACCTGGTAATGCGTCAGATCAACTACAAGAATGCGAAACAAGTATTACACAACTAAGTCAAATAAGTGTGCTCTTACAAAAATACCAGAATATACACAACTATTATATGAGCTGGACAAGTCGTGCGGAACATTTAAATGTTCCGAGAGAAGTGGTAATACAGATTGCTAATACTGAGAACAATGTCACTCATTTAGCTGAATTAAAAGAGTTGTTACGAAACTATATGATCTGGCATCAAAGAGTACGTCATAGTACAAGCGCATTAGAACTATATGAAAAGCACATTGAAAATTACACAAAGGAATTGGAAGAGACATGGACCGAGGCTGGTGGAGTTTGTCCGCTATGCGAATCGCCGATGTCTTTTGAACATTCTCATTGAGGGGTGATTAGTAGTGATTGATACGGAAAAAATGAGCGAGTTTTTACAAACAGCTGAGAGGCTGAATAATTCATTAATGGAAATTAATGAGGTTATTGAAGCTATTGACGATACATCTAATGTTTTAAAAGTCTCACTATTTCATAAAAAATTTAATGAGAATTTATTAGTGAGTGAATCAGAAAGTATAGGAGAAAAGAGTATTGATTTTGCTATCCGACCAACTGTATTGGCCTGTTTAAGAGATCAAAAGAAGTTTCTTGAATCAGAGCTACAAAATTTACTATCAAAACAACTTGAAGGGGGAAATGAGTAATGGAATTAAAACAACGTATTGAAATTGCAAAAGCAAATTTAAAGAAAGCAGAAACAGCAAAAATCCAAGCAGAGGCGGAAAAGTCTTCAGCTGAAAAGCAATTAACGGAAATCGCTGAACAAATGGCGCAGTACGGGGTAACGCCTGAAACGATCCAGGAAGAAATCAATAAGCTTGATACATCAGTTAAAGAAAACCTGGAGCATGTAGAACGACTCATCCCGCAGGTATAAGGAGGCTATTTTTATGTACGAGCTTCTAAAAGCAAGAGCGGATATCCGTCAGGCAAGCGATAAATTGAAAATGAAAATCGGTCAACGTGATTTGTTAGTTAAGCAACAAAAAAGCGCAGAAGCAAGAAAAGCAAAAGCTGAGGAGCAACTTGGGGAGTTTGATTTAGTACAAATTCTTCTCCAAAAGACAAGTGATTATGCAAGGCAGCAAGCAAAACGTCGTATAGAAGAAATTGTTACGTCAGCTCTTACAGTTGTATTCGATAAAGACTACAGATTCGAAATTGAAATTGCCGTAAAAGGTAATCAACCGGTAGCAGAGTATTGGCTACAGTCTGAGGATGTACGGACACAATTAAAGCCACCTGATTATGATCGCGGTGGTGGTGTAGCAGACGTAGTTAGTTTAGCGCTCAGATTGGCTGTTGGAGAAATTAGTGGTGTAAGAGGACCGTTATTCTTAGATGAGGTTGGAAAGCACGTGAGTCAAGAATACGCACCAAATGTGGCGTATTTCTTGAAGGAGTATAGTACGAAATTTAAACGTCAAATCATTTTAATTACGCACAGTACTCATTTAGCTGAGATAGGTGACGTAGCACTTGGTGTGACTCAAAAACAAGGAAAAAGCATAGTAACTGCTTTATAGAAAGGGGGATTTGGATATGTGTATTAAGTGCTTTGTAAAAGAATTAGCTGCAACGGTAGCAGGTGTAGAAGTGACAGAGGAAGTTGTAGGTAAAGCAACTGAAGAACAAGTACGCGAGTTACGTAGAATTCGTAAAGAAACGGAAGCTATTAAGGAAGTAGTAGCTAAGGAATTAAAGGCTGAACTTGAACCAATTAAAGAAAAATATAAAAAGAAATTAGAAAATGCAACAAAAGGATTAGAGGAATGGCGCGATGCAGTATGGGCTGACATTCATTCTGAATTGGGTGTTAACGGTAAAGATGATTTGACGTTAGATGCTGAGACAGGTGAAATCACAAAACAAGTTATCAAGAAAAAAGAATCAAGTAACCTTCACTGATGCACCACATTGTTGAAGGTGGAATTACTTTAGATACAACGTTACGCGAAGCACGAAAAAGCAGAGGTGAGAGTATGAAGTTTCTATATTTCGGTGATCCACATATACGAGGTACAAACCCTCGTAATCGTAAGGATAACTACAAAGAGGCTTTAATTGCGAAGTTCCGTGAGATTTTCGCACTAGCTAAATACAAAGGTGTGACAGCAATTATACAACCTGGGGATACGTTTGATAGGCCTGAGGTTACGACAAGCGTGTTACTAGAATTCGCAAAGGTATTGAAAGAGAGTCCAGTTCCAATTTATACAACAGCTGGTAATCACGATATTTACGGCTACAATCTTGCAACGTATGAACGAACAAGCCTTAGAGTACTGGAGTTAATCGTCCCGCAGCTTACAGTCATTAATGATCCTGGGCAAGCTCATATGTTTCACCAAGACGGTAATCACGTCCAGTTAACATTTACACCGTACAGTGATCAAATTGATAAAGCTGGTTATGGTTATTCACCAGAAGTTACTGAAGATTATGAGTCAACTAAAATACATGTAGCTCACGGTATGTTACTTGACCATGATCCACCTTTTGATCGGTACACAAAAGTACAAGATGTAAAAACAGATGCGGATTTGGTTTTGTGTGGCCACGATCATACAGGTTTTGGTGTTTACGAGCGTTCGGATGGAAAAGTGTTTGCGAATATCGGAAGTATCACACGTTTATCGGCTTCGGAAGCTGAGATTAATAGACCAATACAAGTTCTTCTTATCGATGTAAAATCACCAGGTGTTTTTGATTTAGAACGGATTCCGCTTCAAAGTGCAAAACCTGGTGAAGAAGTACTTGACCGTAGCCGGATTGAAGCTGAGAAGAAACGAGCGTATGCGATGGAAGAGTTTGCCTCATTAATTCAAACGGAAACAGGGGAAGATGTGCTAGTCGATATTAATACGATTGTTGAGAGTATTGCTGAGACAGAAAGTATTAATCCGGATGTAGTAGAAATAGCGTTAACGAAAATAGCGGAAGCAAAGGAGGGATTACGAACATGATTGTAAACAAACCGCAGTTTGATGAGAATGAACTAGGCGAAGGCACGGCGGTACAGGTCACAAGTGGTAACCCGTTTAGACGCCCTAACTATAGTAATAATAAACATGATTGGAATGCTGTAGTAATAGAGTTTTCACCGTTGATGATAAGTGTAGCTGGTTACAACAAAGAGGAACATGATCGAGTAGAAACGATGAACATAACAATTGACTCAATTGTTAAAGAGCACGTGACGCTTAAAAAGTTAGTAGTAGAACTACCAAAAATTCAATGTGAGGTGGGACCAGAAAATGACTGAATTAAATAATCAAATTCGTAGTTTACAAGAGGAGCATGGGAAAGAAAAGCTACTTGCAGCGGCAACAAAAATTTTAGGTAAGAAAGTACCGACTGACTATGTTCGAGTATTAGATCCACTTGAATTACAAGCATCCTTACAACAAATTGATGCTGCAGTACAGGATGTTCTTGAAAAAGGTAAAGCACGTGAAGAAGCTTATGGAAAAAAAGCAGATCTAATTAAGCAAAAAGTGAAGCTGAAAACTGCAGTAGAGCTGAAAGAAGCAGAGGCATTTATGCAAATTCAAGGTGAGGGACGTAACCAATACGCTTATGTGAATGATCAAAAAGTGGCTCTCACGAATGATACGTTACGTGATGCGTACCGCCTGCATTACAGCAAAGAAGAACGTCAACTACTTACAGACGTAGAGCAAGAGTTAGCGTCCATCGATATCAAAATTTATCAAACAAAAGATGCTTGGGAAACAGCTAAAGAATCAGCGGATCTTGTAAAAGCAAAAGCTTATGTACAAGCGAATCTACTGAAGTTTTTGGCATAGGAGGTTGCTATGGATCCAAAACAAACAGCAATGAGAAATAAACAGCGTGAACGTCAGCAACGTGGGGATGATTTCCAAGCCGAAATCAGAAGAAGCTGGAGAGAAATTCCGAATGTATGGCGCATGAGAATTGCAGATGGTGCAGGTGCAACTCGTCCAGGTGACGAGATTGTAATAACACCTGAAGTAAATATATTAGCTGAAATGAAACGTACAGAGAGTCGTAGATTTTCACTAGATTATATGAGACCGAATCAGATTATCGGATTACGGGATTTTGATCAAATTATTGATAGAAATTTAGGTTTAGTGTTTATCAGTTTTCTAAACGATAGTAAGGGGCTTGACGAGGCTTACGCATTCAGACTTATTACAGCTCTTATTCATATGAAAAAACGTAATGTGAACCACATAAAACTTGAGGAATTTCAAAATCAGACGGTTCCCTGTGTACCACTTCCAAGACTTACATACCACGAACCTTCTTACGATCTATCGGGGGTGCTCACTTGCTACAAATCTTTGTAAAACACAACATCCGAATAAGAGGTGCTAGTACACCTCTTAAGGCAGCAATTACTAAGGCGCTAACATTTGATAATCCAGCGTATTTGAAAGCAAAAAAACAACGTAGACCTACATGGGGGGTACAAGCAAAACTTGAATTGTTTGTACATGACAGAGGCGATATTGTTACGCCTCGAGGTTTCTTGTCAAAGCTAGAAGAGGTACTGAAAAACTTAGGTTACGACCCAAGTAAAGTTATTACCTCACAGATTTCATATGGCCGAGATGTTAGTTTCGGGGAATGGGATGACGGGTTTGTATTAAAAGAGGACCAGACACCGATGGTTGAAGCACTTATGCAAGAAAACGGAATAGGTGTAGCACCGGCTGGTTCAGGTAAAACCGTAATGGGCATGCGCTACATTTACGAAAAGGGTAAAGCAGCATTATGGCTTACGCATACAAAAGACTTAATGTATCAATCCGCAAAGCGAGCTAAGGCTACAATGCCTGATATCGGTCGTATCGGATTTTTCGGTGACGGCGTACATGACTGGGGAGACGGTAAACTAATCGTTGCTACAGTACAAACCTTGCAGCGAAATCCACAAATAATCGATGCATTAAATGATTTTATCGGGACGGTAGTAGTGGATGAAGCCCATCACTTTCCAGCAATACAATTCATTGAAACGGCTGGGAAGTTAACGGCTGAAAATGTGATCGGTCTCACCGCAACACCTTCCCGAAAAGATGGATTAGAAATCTATATGTACAACGGTGTAGGTCCAAAAGTGTATGAGATTAGCAGAGACGGAATGTATGAAGCTGGGAGACTGATAAAACCGACAGTGAAATTCGTATATACCGAGTTCAATTACGAGACGGCAAGTAACCGTAACGAGATTGATAGTGTAGATGCTGGTGGAGAAGATCTCGATTATACAGACCTAATAAGGCACCTCATTTCTGATAAAAAGCGTGCGAAGTTAGTTGCTGAGAATATTGTTGAGTCTGCAAGTTTAGGGCCATCCATTGTTATAACAGAATCAGTTCGCTACTGTTTCGTACTTGAAGAACTCGTAAACCGAATGGCAAAAGCAAGATTCGGTATCGATGTTAGAACAGCTGTAGTACACGGGGGTATTAGTCGTTATACCTGGAGAAAAGCAAAAAGCGAAAAACATGCACAGCAGCTTATCAATAGTGGTCATGCGGTAGATAAAAAGCAAGGTAAGTACGGTTGGCAGGTAAAGGTTGCTCAGTATTCAGAAAAAGAAATTCGCGAATGGCAAGTAACAAAACAACAACGTAAAGACATTTTAGAAGCTTGCGACCGAAAAGAAGTAGATATTTTGTTTGCCACTCAGTTAGCGCGTGAAGGACTGGACATGCAGCATTTAGTAGTTGGTCACATGGTAATGCCGAAACGTGGTGACTCCCGTGAGAGTAATAGTGGTTCATCAGTAGAGCAAGAAATTGGGCGTATCATGCGTCCAGATCGGAACAATCCGGATAAAGAAGCATACTGGTTCGATTACGTTGACTACAATGTTGGAGTATTTAAGGACCAATATCACAGCCGTAGGAAAGTATACAGCAGAATCGGGTTAACGGTACCAAGAAAGCCGAAAACAGAACGCGATACAGTGGCTGACTTCTTAAATGATATGCCTTGGTGAAAGGGGTGATAACGATGGAAAAGTACGAATATGTGGGTGCGCTTTATGAAATCACAGAACTAATTGCTTCAACGAAAGAGGTGAAGTAAGTGGGTTTGAAAGAAACAGGTCAAAAAATTGTTAAAAAAGTGATAAGGGTGTTTGCAAGAGGATCCGGTAAAAGTTTATCTCTTCAACGAGGAATCCCGATAATAGTTGAGGTTCCAGAATACGATTCGAAAGATTACGAGATTTCGTATAACAGAAAAGTAACCTATCGAAAAAAGAAAAGCCAAGCAAAACGAAAAGCATGGAAAAAACATGGCCTACAGGGGCGCGGGAGGAAAAAATAATGACACAAGAAACAAATCAAAATGAAGTAGTGGTACAAAATAACGCGGTGGCGAAAAGAAACGATGGCAGCAATTATATTTCAGCAATTTTAGAAGAAACAAAGCAGGGATTCGTTGAAGCGAATAACGGTCTTGATATGGATTTTGTCCGTATGGGCGAGTGGTTAACAGTTAACAAGAAAGGGAATTTCGTAGAAAAAGATGATGAAAATGTAATGTACGGTGACAATATTGATGTAGTAATCGGATACGGTGAGCAACGTTGGTCTGTATGGGGGAAACAGGATTCTCCTGAAGATGGTCAGTTGATCGTGGCGG
Organism: Bacillus sp. ISO11; assembly: GCF_003458115.1. Lineage (NCBI taxonomy): Bacteria > Bacillati > Bacillota > Bacilli > Caryophanales > Bacillaceae > Bacillus > Bacillus sp. ISO11. The sequence goes on from NZ_QXCO01000009.1 coordinate 63,476, forward strand.
AAAAAACAAAAGAAGATGCGGAAGTTGTATTCAATCAATGGCTAGCTGAAAACCCTCAAGCAGAAGAACGTTATGAATTAGATGATATTCAACTTCGCTATATGGCGTCAGTTGTTCCAGTATCAACGTTAAGCCCAGAAGACTTCCCTCGTATCTACTTAATGAGCTTTAGCCCAACAGACACAATTATTTTCGGGCGTTTTGCGATGAATGTGTATACAGGGAAATATAAAGCTCTAGGTGTTCCGTCTAAATTAGGTGTCAATAAAATTGTTACACGCTTAGTAACAACAGAACGTAAAAGTCGTACAAACGCTAGTAACCAATGGATCGGTATCGACTTCCAACCTGTTGGTGTATTTAAACCAGAAGATTACGGAATTAACGTAGAAGAAACAGAACAAGCTTCAGAATAATTAAGGAGGGCGTCTACAAATGGCAAAAAAGAAAGATAAAACAAGTGAGTATCAATATGTAGACGCATGGTACAGCAATCAGAACGGTAGAAGCATTCCGTGGAAACGAATCCCTTCCTCTGAAGTGAAGCAATTCCAAACGGGAGAGGCATTCAATTTCAATTGCTTTGCTACAGTTCAACGATTTGCGAACGACACAAAAGTAAAGGGGGAGGCATTTATTGCTCCCTTATATTTTGACCTTGACCATGCGGAAGACCCATCAGTCAGCCAAAAGGATGCAATAAAGCTGGTGGAATTTTTTACGAAAGAAATGGACATTCGTGAATCGGATATGTGGATTTACTTTTCTGGATCAAAAGGATTCCACATCTTAATAAGCTCCGATGCGCTCGGTATTGAACCGAGAAACGACCTTCATAAAATCTTCAAACATATGGCTGGGTACTTAGTACATAGACTAGGACTCACGTCACTAGACCTTGTGGTGTATACAGAAAAGCGGATGATTCGTTTACCGAACAGTATGCATCAAAAAACAAACCTATTTAAAACAGAAATTAGTGTAAATGAGTTAAACAAATTAAAGCTGGAAGAGATTAAAGATTTAGCGAAATCACCAAGACATGCTGACGATCTACCTTATACGGCAGAAGAACGTAAAAAGGCGATGAAATACAGACCTCGTACAGGGTATTTACTAATAAATAAGACAGAAGAATATGAACAAGCTGCGGCAACGAGTGCTCGTAAGTATACGAAAGAAGAATTCCAATTTAAGAAAGACAAACCGCCGGCATGTGTCGTCGATATTTTAAATGGTGGCTGGAAAAAAGACGGTGACCGAAACCAAGCAACAGTACAGCTTGCATGTTACTTCAAAGACGCTGGCTACACGAGAGAAGAAACGTTGAAAGAACTAGAGGAGTGGGTACTTAAGTTCACTTCTGAGGATAACGAGTATGGTAAGCAACAACGTGTTGCAAATACTAGAAGTGTGATAGATGCGGTATACAGCGGTGATAATACATACAAATTTGGTTGTGCGTTTATTCGTTCACTACATGGCGAAAAGAAACCAGGAAGCAAAGATTATGAACGTGTAGCGTGTGCCGGTGATATGTGCCACTGCATTAAGAAGAATGCGGAAGAAGAGGAAAACGCAAAGCTGCTACATTTAGCAGAAACGGGTAACGCAGACCTTACTGGAAAGCTTGTAAAAACGCGTGTCATGGTTGCGGGTAAAAAACATACGCCTTACATCATTCCGAAAAACATTGAGTACCATTGCTGGGGCAGGGAAAGTTGTAAAAAGGTACATTGCCCTCTATACGACATCCATACGCATACAGGATACAAAGACCTAGGTGTAAGTGATCGGGAAGTTATTCAAATGACGGGTGTAGGTGACGATAACATAAAAGGTATTTTACGAGAAATATCAGGCATACCGAATTGCCCGAAATACAATACGGATATTTTAGAGAACATGAACGTGGAAGAGTTACTTGTAATCCCAATGGCTGAAGAAGACGACGAAAAACAAGAGCAGCATAAAGGGAATTATGTACTACGAAAAGTGTACGCCGTAAATGGACTAAACGTAAGTGAGAATAAGTACTACGAATTAACAGGTTATGTATACCCACATCCAAAGAATCAGGAGTCAACACTACTTGTAAAGAGTGCGGTACCGCTTCAGGATGTGGTTGAAAGTTTTGAGCTAAATGAACAAGTGAAAGAAGATTTAGCAACATTTCAGCCGGCAGATTATACAGCAGAATCGATTGAACAAAAGTTAGGAGCTATTTGTAACGATTTAACGTACAACGTAACACACATCGTAGAACGCGATGAAACGCTACTTGCAGTATTGTTAACACTTCATAGTGTCCTTCGCTTTAAGGTACCGTGGGATTTAAATCCGTTACGTGGTTGGGTGGAATTAAAAATAGTAGGTGATACAGGTACTGGTAAGTCCGCCCTCATTGAAAAAGTAATGAAATATGCAGGACTTGGAACACGAGTGAATGCAGAAAGTACGTCTCGTACAGGTCTAACGTACAAGATGGAACAGTCAGGTGCTCAAGGTGCATGGTACATCGTTTGGGGTGCGTGGCCGTTAGCTGATAAAGAAATGATTTGGATTGATGAAGATACAGGTATTACGAAAGATGATTATGGTGAAATGACACTTGCACGTTCTGACGGGAAGTTAGAAGTTAAACGAGCTGTAACAGCTGAAACTCCTTGCCGTGTACGTGTCATTATGTCAGGGAACGTACCGAAAGGGAAACGACTTGCTGATTACTCTCAAGGCGCAGAAAGTTTAAAAGATATTTTCAATAACGAGGATATACGTCGTTTTGACTTTGCAGTTTTTATGAGAGCGAGTGATGTGGATCCTGAGTTGTACAACCAAACGCTTGCTACGTATCCATCGATTATACAGAAGGATACTTTGAAAAATAACATCTTATATGCTTGGTCACGTAAGCCAGAGGACGTGCTATTTACAGACGGTACGATTGATAAAGTACTGGAAGTTGCGACAGACCTTGCAAAAGTATATGGAAATGCGAATGACATACCACTTGTTTCTCCTTCAGATCAGCGGAATAAAGTAGCTCGTTTAGCAGTAGCGCTTGCAGCACTTACACATTCAGTTGATGAATCAGGTGAAAGAATTCAAGTTTGGCCGGGACACGTTGAGTTTATTGGGGAGTATTTAAAAGCTTTATACAATGCTCCAGGTTGCGGCTTAAATTACTATGCTCGTTTAGCAATAAAAGAGGAAGAAATGACAGAAGAAAGATACCAGAAGTTTACGGCAGATCTTAAGAAAATCGATACGTTAACAGGCGAAATGAAATTCTACGAGTTTATCAAACTGTTCGCTCAGCAGAAGTATTTACGACTTGGTGATGTTGAGGCAATGCTGTCTATCGATAAAGAAGAAGCGAAAGCAATCGTAAATCAATTAGCGAAAATGAGGATGATCCTTTTAACAAGTGGTGGCTATCGAAAAACGCCACGCTTTAATGCATACATTGCGTATTGCATGAAGAAAGGACTCTTTGACCATATACAAGATGAGTACTACTAATTATATGGACAAGCACTACAAAGATGACTGGAAGTGAAAATATGAAACTCGGAAGTTTATTCGGAAGACCTAAAACATTAGCAAGTAGTAAAAAACAGGTACCGGTAAAAGAATCAAAGTTAGCGGTAGAGATGGAAAAAAAGAAAAAGCCGGGACAATTCAATATTGTTTGGCCAAAAGTGGAACCGCAGCAAGTGAAAGATTATAAAGCGATTCTTACAGTCTCAGAGTTAAAGAAATACTTAGAACGTTGTATACAAACAGGTAAAGTAGGATTCGACTGGGAGACTGCAGCAAGTAAAGAAATTAGAGTGCATTATAAAAAGGCGTTTGAAGATATAGAAGAAGCACGTACTACAGGGATTATCGATGATAAAGAAGCGGAAAGCCGAAGTGAGAGCTTAGAAAAAGCGTATTTAAAGACACCATTGGATCCGTGGAAAGGTGAAATTTGTACGGTATCGCTGTCAGCGGCAGCACACGAGTCAAGAGTTGTTCCAATCTCACATAAAGTTGGCCAAGTATTTGAACCAAGTATGGATAGAGATGAAGCTAGGAAATTGGTTCTAGATTTGCTTGATGAATACCTATTTAAAAATGAAAAGGTATTAAAGATTGCGGTCAATTTGTCTTTTGAAACGAAATATGCAGCGAAGTACAGTAAATACATTTTAGGAAAAGTGGCAGATCCATTGATTATGTGGGTACGGTGTTTACAAATCGCAGCACCTCAAAAGATTAATAACCCGAAAAAACCTACAAGCGGATGGGGTTTAAAACCAGCTACGAAACACATTTTTGGTGTAACGATGAACGACTTTTCAGCCCTATTAAAGAAATACAGGGTCAATTTCTTTGACGAAATTGATGCGAGTAAAGGTGAAGGGCTGCTTTACTCAGCTGAAGACTCGGATTATGCAGTGCAGCATTACGAATATTGGTCTCAAATTGCAGCTCAAATTCCGCGATATGAGGAATGGCTTCATAAGATTGAAATGCCATTCACACGTGTTATCGGCCTTATGGAATATTGGGGGATGAATTGGGATCCAAACCTTGCAACACAAAAGAAACAAGAAGCAGAAATTATGCAAGAGCAAGCGGCTGAACGTATTAAACAAATCGCGAAAGAAACGTTCAAGATTGATATAAATACCGGTAAATCAGGTAAAACGAACGAAGTGAAAAGCTTAATGTTTGATTACTTAAAAATACCAATTGCCAAATATGGAAAAACAGGCGCGAGTCTTGATCAAGAGGCGCTTATCGATATGGCATTTATGCTTGAAAACAAGCTGAACGATATCGACGAGGAAAAATACCTCGGTGTTTCATTACCTGAAAATTGGGAAAATATCGATCCAGAAAAGGATCCTACTTTAGATAAGCTAGAACGCGGAGCGATTCGTATCGCAAAACGTGAACCGCATCCTTATAAAGAACAGGCACTAGAAGTTATTGACCAGCTAAAGAAAATACAAAAATACACGACATTACTTTCTTCGCACATCATAGGACGTGAAAAGTACTTGAACTTTATGAGTGGACGGATCCATGCAGGATACAGCCCATTTACGGAAACAGGACGCTTAAACAGCTTTAATCCGAACGGACAAAACGTACCGAGACCAGATAATGATGAGTTTAAGATAAGAAACTTCTTTGTACCTAAACCAGGAAAGATATTATTCTTCATTGACTTCTCAGGGTTCGAGCTTCGCTTAATGGCATGGAAATCAGGCGATGAGGTCATGATTGAGTTATTTAACACAGGTGGCGATATGCACCGTAGAACCGCATCTGTAATGACTGGAAAGTCTGAGGCTGAAATTGTAAAGAAAGAACGTACAGATGCCAAGGCGGGAAACTTCGGTATCTCTTATGGCGGTACGGAACACGCTCTACAGTTCACATTTAAAACGAAATACATGATTCGTAAAACATTAGATGAATGTGCACAGATTGTGAATGCCGTTAAAACAGCGTACAAACGCATACCAGAGTATCAACGCAAGATTGTTTTAGAAGCACGGGAGCAAGGCTATGTACAAACGATTTATGGATATATGAGATTACTACCTGGCATTAATAGTGCGAATAGAAGAGATCGTGGCTCAGCTGAAAGACAAGCAGCGAATACACCAGTACAAGGAAGTGCCGCTGACATTATGAAGAAAGTACAAAATGAAATTTATGAATCTATTGGTAAACAAGAAGGCGTACTTTCTCATGGAAGTGCCGATATGATTGCACAAATTCACGATGAAATCATTTTTGAAATAGATGATGATCCGGAAATTGTAGTTGCAGTAGAAAAACAAATTAAACAAGTTATGGAGCAACCTCCAGTACCAGGATTTCCAGTTCCGATTGAGGCAGAAGGAAGTGTAGGTTATCGATGGGGCGAGAAAATGAGTGTTGAGTCCTGGCTTAAACAAAGGGAGGAATAGCATGTGGGAAGAGGAGAAGGACCGCGGAAATCATTATTTACAAAGCGTCATGCAACAGCATTACCACGTGTAAAACCAGCAAGAATTGTGGGAAGCATTGCCGGAGAACCGTACAACATGGTTTGGGTAGTAAGCTCATTAAGAAAAGATAAAAAGACTGGTGTGTTAGACCCAGTACCACAAGATCCATACGCAGAATTGTTATTTAGCAGTTGCTTTAAAAAATGGAGGGAAGACGATGAACGCCTTGAACCGTCAACAACGCCGGGCGAGTGAACGTGAGAGAAAGAAAACAAGGGAGCGGCAAAGTTTTCACAGAGGTGAAGTGCAGCAAGTATCCCTTTTATCGTATAAAGATGGCCGAACATTAGCATTACGTGCAGTAAAAGAGGTCTTAGGTTTGGGGCCAGTACGTTTAGAACGTGTACACAAGCGATTGGAAGAACTAGAAAACGAGAATTTTAATGAACTATTTTTAGAGCATTTAAGAAAATAAAAAGCTGTAGGAAGGATGTGCGATTGTGGGTGGTAGACAGCAAGGGAAGGGGTACGAAAATCGGAAAAGTGATCGGAAACTAGAAAAATTAAAACGTGAAATGGTTAGGCAAAAAAGGAAAGTAGCAAAAGGTGAGCTACGAAAGGCGGTAGTGTACTTGGACAATTCGGAGCAACAATTAAAAGATGTGATGCAAGAGAATCGTGATTTACAGTTAGAAGTTGACTTATACAAGTCTCAGGTGAAAGTGAAAGACAATTACGCAAAACGTGTATTGAAAGAAAATAACGAATTACGGGAACAGATTAAAAATTCACGTAAAAAGTCTATTTCGTTATTTGTTTCTTATATGTTGGTAGCGGTCATTGTTAGTTTTCTAATTGTTAGATAAGAAGGGGGCGATTGAGATGACTGTAGTAAAAGACAACGAGTTCTGGAAAGAAGTGTATTACTACATGGAAAAGCATGGTTGCTATAAGGATGAGGCTGTAAAGGTCGTGGAGGCTCAGTTCAATAGTAAGAACGAGAAAAGAGTAAAAATCATTGAAGCTGTAAAAGAAAAGTTGATTTGTGCGGGAATACCTGAAAAGGACTCTTTAAAATTTGCAGAAACTGCACCCTTTGTTAATTCCTTAACTGGTGCCAGTGTAGAAAGAATGGTGAGAAGTTTTATAGATTTGTTTAAAAAAGGGGAGCGTGCAAAACAATGAACATCATTCATTTATTCCAGCTTCAAAAGGACCTGGATAACAAGATTGTGGAAAAACGTAGCTTGCAAAACGTGCCCTTGTTTCAAGAAAAGAAATTATCATTTCGTGACGAGTTAAGTGAGTTACTTCATGTGTGGCGCGGTCATAAGTTTTGGAGTGAAAATAACAAGCCAATTACAAAAGATGTACGTAACAAGGGTCAAATGATGGAAGAAGATAAGGAGTACTACAATCCGTTATTAGACGAATTTGTTGATGCACTTCACTTTGCTTTATCGATTGGATTAGAGCGTGAATGGAATAAATATATCGATGCCTTTGTAGTACGTAATAGCAAAGGAAATACAAAAACGGAAATTATCGATGTGTTTAACGATTTATATGAAAACAAATTATGGACTGCAGCACACTACATGACCTTGATGAATGACTTGGCGTACTTAGGTGCAGCACTTGGGTTTTCGGCTATTGAAATTTACAACGCATATATCGAAAAAAATAAAATCAATCATGATCGTCAGGCATCCGGGTACTAAAAGGAGGCGAAATGGTGGCAAGATATACGTTATGGAAGAAAGAAGAAGTGGCGTATTTGGAACAGTATTGGGGAATATACAGCATCAAGCATATGGCAATAAAGTTTGGACGTTCAGTAGATGCTGTAAAAATAAAAGCGCAACGTTTAGGTTTAGGTGATGCAAGACTACATTTTGACGGCATTACTATTTTACAGCTTTCTGAGGTTATAGGTGTCGATTATAACTGTATAAAAAGCTGGAGCAAACGTTTCAGATTTCCTATCAAGCTCAAATTGTTTTCATCAGAGCAGAAAGTAAAAGTTGTATATTACCGTGATTTATGGAAGTGGTTAAAAACATATAAACACGTGGTGGATTTTTCTAGAATTGAACCAGGCATTTTTGGTCCTGAACCAGACTGGATGTCAGAGAAGCGTAATGCAGACCTAGTAGCAAAAAAGAAACGTGGAAAACCCTGGAGCGAAGACGATGATTTGTTGCTTAAAAGCTTAGTAAATGCACACTGTTACACATATCCAGAAATTTCAATGAGGTTACAACGTACTGAGGGATCTGTGAAACGTAGACTAATGGAGTTGAAAATTAAAGCTAGACCTGTACGTATAGATAATCATACAAAATATACAAAGCAAGAAGTAAAACAAATTGTGGATTTATATGATCGAGGTTACAGCATAGATGTGATTGCAGAGAAATTAGGGAAAAGTGCATTAGGAGTTCGCGGGAAGATGGAAAGAATGGGTTACCGCTTTAAAGGTAAGGTCCCAATAGTACCCAAGGAGATTTTAGTCTGAAGATATAAAAAAGGCTAGGATTTCTCCTAGCAAAAGAGTTATGTCGTACAGAAAGATAGTTGCGCACAAACTAGGTGTTTGCAAATTCATTATATAACGTTTCTTAGGTGAATAGGTTGAATCATAACAATCTTTACGTAGGTTTTACATGGGATTGAAGTTTTGATAAAGATCGAATTTAAATTTTATTAAATAAGGTGGGATGGGAAATGAGAAAAGTCGAAATTACAATAGAAGAAAGAATTAAAAGGAAAATATCTTATGATTTTATCTTGCCAGAGTATTTATCCGAAAGTCAGATGAATATCATAATTGCCCGTGTAGAAAGTCGTTCGGATTGTGCCGATGATGTTGTACATTTGTTGCAAAAAGAAATACCTAGTTTGAAAGTACGAAAAGTAGAAGAAACAGATTTGAATTTTGATGACGCTGAAATAATTGGTTATGACATAAAAGAAAACTAAACCAAAGCGTTAATTTATTAGATTGTTATAGGTTTTGGATTGGATATAAATATACAGAAATGATTGAAGGATAAACTTATAAATAAACCCTGTACTTTCTTCCTATAGAAAGTACAGGGAGCTGAGTTCTTGGGATGGTGAACACCAGCGATTAAATAATAACATGAGTATTCAGAAAAAACATTGAATAAATGTTTACGTTTTTTCAAATAATAGTAAATTGGTTTGAGACGAACAAAATAGTTATTTTATGACGGAAAAATAAAAGAACCCGTTTGTTATAAACGGATTCTTACCACAAGGTGTGCAAGAAATTCAAGGTAACTGGACCAGAGCAACCTGTGAAATTCCTTGTGATAATACTGTATGCAAATGAATCAAAATGGTTAATGGAAGCTAAACAAAAACTTATTTTAAAGTTAAAGAGCGCCTTGTAGAGCGCTCCTTATGCCTAATTATAAATACTTATGTTCGATCTTAGATTAATTTCTTACTTGGAGAAATTAAATGCTCTTAAACAAAGTTTAGATAGACAATCGAGCCCATAATTACAATATAAAATACCGCACAAAAGAAGATTAAAATGTATTTTAATGTCTTGTTCATATTAGTACCGTCCTAAAAGAGGGTTATTTGGATTTTAATATCGTATGTAAAAAAGTGCATTTATACAAGGGAAGGGTAGCTAGCAAAAGTAAAACAAAATCTTTATTTAAAAACTAAAGTGCGCTTTTTAAAGCGTTCCTTAAGAAAAATAAAAAAGAATACCTCATGATACTGTATGTATTTTTTTTAGGAATGTGAGGATTTAAAACAAAATCGTTATTTGAGAGAAAGGAGAATGGAAATGTCCTTAGTGGGGAATTTGAAAGAACTCCAAGAAAAAGTCATTAATGAAAAGGTATTGGAATTTGCAGAGGAAATGGAATACGTAATAATCGAAAGTGCTGCAATTGGATATCCAGGTTATAGATATCAAATTCATAAAGAAAATCCAGACAAGCATATTCTGCACTCAAAACCATTCACGGAAAAGTTACAAGAATTAATGGATGGTGTGAAAGTTGAATTTAAGGTAGAAGAAAAGAAAAACATTTTAGGTGGATCTTATTACGAACATTACATCCGTTTGAGTTGGAATGACTAATTTCTTAATAAAAACGCTATTTTAAATAAAAGAACAGCTAGTGAAATCTAACTGCTCAGTTCTTTGAAAAATAAGAATTAGAATTTGTGTTTAAAATGGTTTACATCAATTAACGAAATTGCTGTAGAGAGATTAATAAATCTTTATGAATACGCAATAATGTTTGAACATCATCTTCTTGAAGTTGTTGTAGTGCTAATTCCATTGCCTTGTAGGAAGTAGAGTTTTCAATGGATTTTTTCGATGCTTCTTGTCCTTGGTTTGTTACCTTTAATTTTATTTCTCTACGATCTTCATCTGATTGTTTTCGCTCGATGAGCTGTAGATTAACTAATTCATCTACATTCACACTCACTGTACTTTTAGGAACTGAAAGACGTTCTGAAATCTCTTTAAGAGTAACATTAGGGAGTGCATAAATTGTATTTAAGATACCCATTTGTTGTACTGTTAATCCTAAACTGGAGGCGTTTTGATGTGTGAACTTTAAAATTTCTTTGTTTATTGTTACAAATGATTGGACAACTTCTCCTGCTTGTTTGAAACTTTGATTTTTTAAACTCATAATAATCGTCCCTTTTCTTTTTTAATTTAGTTTAACATAGAATAGTTCACCAATGAACTATTTATCTCTAAATTAATTTAGAAAAGAAATCAATACACGTTATTAATAGAAAACTTAATAAAAATTTCATTTTGTCATAAATAACAGAGCAGTTAGCCCAGTCTAACTGCTCGATACAAAGGTAATAATCTAGATGCATAGATATTATATGCTGAATTATTGATTTTATTCAAGGAGGAATTAAGTAAAGATTTTTTAGGAAATAGGAGTAGGAACAAAATAGAAGAGCAGCTAGCAAAAGCTAACTGCTTGTTGAAAAAAGAATTCAACTCAGGTTATTTACTGACAGAGTTTCAGCAAACAAATGATTAAATTAATCTAACTTTTCAATTACAATTGAAGCATTTACATTTGTTTGTGTTCCACCTGCCAAAGTCTGCAAAGTAACCGCAGCAGCGGAAGTATGATTATTAAGGGTAATAATATCACCTGCTGCTAAAGTGAGAATTGTTTGCCCATTGTTTTGTTGAGTACCTGCACCTGATCCATAAATGGAGTTGGTAACGGGAGCCCCATTTAAAAAGAGGGCAAATTGATTAGGTTCAACTCCTGATACAGAAAAAGAAATTTTATAATCTCCAGCATTAATAACTGTCATCTGAGAAGTTCCGAGCGTATGAGTAAAACCGGATGTGATTCTACCGTGTGAATTAAAAAGAATAGGTGCTTCTAAGGCAACAACTTGAGCTGCTGTATTGAAAACATAAGCATACTGGGATAAGCCAGATACTGTAAGACCGGCAGGCCCAGTAGGTCCGGTAGCTCCAGCGGTTCCTGGTAATCCAGTAGGCCCAGGAATGCCTTGGATGCCTTGGATACCTTGAAGCCCAGTTGGGCCAGTCGGGCCGATAGGTCCAATAAGTCCTGGATTACCTTGAATACCTTGGATACCCTGAATTCCAGTTGCCCCAGTTATTCCAGTGGGTCCAATAGGACCAATAGGCCCTGGATCACCTTGAATCCCCTGAATCCCTTGACTTCCTTGAGGTCCAGTGGGGCCAGGAATGCCTTGGATGCCTTGGATACCTTGAAGTCCGGTTGGTCCTGGTGACCCAGTTGGTCCAGTGGGGCCAGTCACTCCGGTTGGTCCTGGTGGTCCCCCGGAAGGTCCAGTCGGGCCCGTTGGTCCTGGCGGTCCCCCGGAAGGGCCGGTAGGTCCAACAGCTCCAGAAGGTCCAGTTGGACCTACAGAACCAGGAATGCCAGGAATCCCTTGAGGTCCGGTCGGGCCAGGAATCCCTTGAATGCCTTGAATGCCAGGGATCCCTTGAATGCCAGGAATCCCTTGAATTCCAGTGACCCCCGTTATTCCAGTGGGTCCAATAGGGCCTTGAATGCCAGGAATGCCTTGGATGCCTTGGATACCTTGAATTCCAGAAGGTCCAGTTGGACCAATAGATCCAGAAATCCCAGGAATCCCTTGAGGTCCAGAAATACCTTGAGGTCCAGTAGGTCCCAGGTTACCTTGAATTCCAGTAGGTCCGGTAGGTCCCCGAGGTCCCCCGGAAGGCCGGTAGCGCCGGTAGCTCCAGTAGGTCCCGAAGGTCCAGTAGCACCGGTTAATCCAGTAGGCCCTATTTGAGGTAAAGGAAAGGGTATGTGACAACAATGCTTTTTAAATTTACTCATTTTTACACCTCCCTTATAAATTAACTATCAATTTATATTTATACTTTAACAACTTATGAGTAAACAGACACAGGGGTGTAAGGAAAAAACCTATGAAAATTACATAATAGGTTTTAAGAGCAAGCCTCTATTTTAAATTCCATACCAAAAAGAGCACCATATCTAAGTGCTCTTCTGACCAAGACTTATTGTAAACCTATGACTTGTGAGTGTTCTTGAAATTAAGATATAATTCAAAAATTATTTAGTGCAGGGGATATTAAAAAAGAGCGCTTCGGAAAGCGCCCTTCTGTAACGACTATCCATTCTAAAAAGAAATGATGCAATATATCATATGAAATTATGTGAATTTAGTTGTGTGTATTTTGTATAAAAATTTCATTTTGTAGAAATAAGGAAACTAAAAAGAGCACCATGCATCAGTGCTCTTTAAGATAGGAGGTAACACTTTGAGCTGGATGGTTAGGTTAAAAATATATGATATAGAAAAGGAATAAGACCTAAATTTTATTATTAACTCAATATAAAAGAGCAATTAGCTTTTGCTAATTGCTCGGCCCAAGGTAATAGACATAGAGTGGGTATTAGTAAAATTGGCTATTCACGAGCCTGTTTACAGTGTAACCAAGATTTTTAAATGTATTCCCTCTTTAAAAACCTTATTCAAACAGTGGTATTTAAAGAGGGAGTGGAGTAATGAAAAAGAATACTTTCCCTTTATACATGAAATGATTTTTTAATTCTCAATAATATATGAGTGTTAAGACAAAAATGTGTAATTAAAAGAGCAGCTAGCAAAAGCTAACTGCTCTCCGAAAAAACGTTAAGAAGGAAGTTCAGAACTCAAGTGTATTTATAGTATGAACGGAATATTGAGTTTTATTCAGGGGAGGAAGAGAAATGGAAGGGAAAACAGAGCCGAAAATGGTTCCAATGGCATCTTACGGATGGAACAAAGAAAAACAATGTGTAGAGTTCCAACTGTTAATAAATGAAGAGATATATGTAATGCAAGTGTACGAGAGAGATGTAAAAGGCATGGAGACTTGGTTTTTGTTAAAGAAACATAACTTAATAAAATAATCCTTTTGTCTATAGAAAAACAAGCTACCATGTTTCATTGATTGGGAATCTTTTCTAAGGTATGCTTAAGGGGATGGGAATAAAAAGAATATTTTCAAGAGGAAAGGGATTAATTTATGTTAGGAAAGTGGTTAGATAAATTAAAAGAACCTAAATGTATACATAGATATAAATTTATTAAAAGTCAAGACAATGAAGATTTTAAAGCTGGTAAGATGGGGATAGTTAGTTATTATAAATGTGAAAAGTGTGGTAAAGAGAAGGAAATCAGCAAATATACTAATGATGTTAATAGTGACTATTGGCATATTTAAAACAACATTCGAATACAGTCCGGCTAGAAAACTAGAGGACACCAATTCATTAAAGCAGCAATTAAAGCTGTTTTACGAATAGGTGTCCTTTTTATTTTGAAAAGGGAGATGGGGAAATGAAGGGGTTAAGAGATCAATTACGTGAATGGAAAAAGCGATCAAATAAAACAAAGAAGAAAAAACGAAAAGAGAAATTTAGCACCCGTGAAATTGAAGAATTAATGGGGATGCATAGACCTTGTTATGAACGAAGACGTGGAGCAATAAGACAAAAGTAATCTAAAAATAAAAAGGAGTGGTCGTACATGACTAAACAATTATCTTTCTTACCAAAAATTGATAGAACAGCAACACAAGAGGAATTAGAAGGCGTGTTGGAAAGCGTACGTATACATAGACAATTTGGGATGATGCGTAAAGAAATGAAAGTCACTCCTTCTTATGAAATACGTGAGCACGGTCCTACACATGCAGTTGGTAAACCGTTAGAAGATGTTGCTATAGCAAATGTTCAACAAAGCAAACGAGAAGAGTGGCTTGAAATAATGTCGGTACGTATTAACCAGTTTTTAAATCGATTAGGAAACGGACGTGCAGGAAGTATTCAGAGAGAGATTATTTATAAACGTTATTTAGAAGATGAGGATGTGTGTGATTACATGGTTTATAACGAAATAGGGATGTCAGAGCGTACCTATCGACGTTGGAAATCTAAAGCGTTTTATAAACTTGCTTTTGCGCTCGGATTAGAAGTTTACGAGACAGAAGAAACTGGAGGTAATGAATAATGAATTTTGTTCAGCCAATACGTGATCCAGAGCAAATACAGCAAATTAAAGAGTATTTAAAAGAAAAGAGTGAACGTAATTATATCTTGTTTGTAATGGGAATTAATACAGGACTACGTATAAGTGATATTCTGAAACTGAAGGTTGGAGATTTAAAGGGCAGTCATATTTCAATGCGTGAAATGAAGACGGGTAAGCAGAAACGTATTCAGATTACTGCAGCGTTAAGAAGAGAGTTAAAGTGGTACATTAAAGATATGGAAGAATATGAGTATTTAATTAAGAGCAGACAAGGAAAGAATCGACCAATCGGAAGAAGCATGGCATACAAAATACTTAGTACTACAGCAGCAAAGTTTGGTTTAGAAGAAATTGGGACACATACATTACGTAAGACATTTGGATATCATATGTACATGCAGACAAAGAACATAGCTTTGCTGATGGAGATATTCAATCATTCAAGTGAACGAGTAACGTTAAGATATATAGGAGTAAACCAAGATGCAATGGATAAAGCAATGACTAGGTTTAAAATCTAATCATTGCTTTTTTTGTTAAAGGATAGCAACACATGCTTATCGACTTAAGAACAGAAACTTATGCTTGAACATAAAATCAAATTTAGATGTGCAAAGCTATTTCAAGTGAATAGAATCGCCTCTTTAAGAATACATAAAAAATATATATACAAGCGTGGTCTAATCACTACATCGTTGGTGAAAGTAGAATTCTATAAATTTTGGAGGAAGAGATATGCAAAAAAAGGTTCTTCTGTTTACAGATTTAGGGATTGATGATGCCTTTGCTATACTGTATACCTTTTTTCGTAAAGACATTCAACTTGTAGGAATCGTAGCCGATTATGGAAATGTATCAAGAGAAAATGTAATAAGAAATATTAACTATTTGAAGTACATTGCGGGAAGAGAAGAAATACCTGTATTCCTTGGTGCTTCTGTACCGTTGACAGGTATATTGATTAAGTATTTCCCTGAGGTACATGGAAAAGTTGGATTAGGACCTATTATTCCACCTGAAATTTCATATCCAGTTTATCCTTTAAATGATATTTATCAAATTATAGAATCAAATTTAGAAGATCTTACAATTATCAATTTAGGAAGACTTTCTTCACTAGCTACGACTTTTGTATTGAATTTACAAACAATGCGAAATGTAAGAGAATGCATTTGCATGGGGGGAGCTTTTTTCTATCCAGGTAACGTAACTGCTGTGGCTGAAGCTAATTTTTACGCAGACCCTTATGCAGCAAACTTAATTCTGCAACATGCAAAGAACTTGACAATTATTCCTTTAAATGTGACCCAACATGCGATTGTTACACCCGAAATGGTCCAGCAAATCGATGCATTTCATCGGAATACACAAGATCTTGCAGGGCTTATCATTAAACCTATGTTAGATTATTATTATAATTTTTACTCCAAGTCTAATCCAGGTATAAGTGGAAGTCCTATGCATGATTTTGTAACAGTGTGGTATTTGCTAAATAGAGAGGCTGTTAGCCTTACGAGAGTACCTATTAAAGTAATTCCTGATCAAGGGGAAGGTTTTGGACAAAGCATTGCAGACTTTCGTTTTGTTACTAATCCAGGCTATAAAATGCATAATGTAGCTTTTCAGTTTGATTATGAAAGGTTCAGGAAGGATATTATGGAAACGTTCTTAAAGAAGAGAATGTAAAAGACTTTGTTCATTTTATTTAACGTATAGGAATCCAACTTTTTAGGTTGAAATTCTCTTAGCATACAAAATTTTTGAAATTCTGGCTGTATTTCGTCACTATCAAGCTGATAAAATAAAATCCTGCTAAAAATAAAAATCCACTGTATTTAAATTAATTAAATACAGTGGATTTTTATTTTTGGAGTACATTAAAACTTTAAATTGGTGGCCATGTTATTCTACCCATTTATACAGTTACTCATTTTTATTGTGTTGTGTAACTCAAAAGAGGAAGTGTTATGAAGTTATGAATATCAAAGGCTGTAGCATTTGGCATAGTTACACAAAATATAAGATATGGGTAACTGTTTTAAATATTTTCATAATTACGGAAAAATATTAGTATCAGGGTGATAATTTTCTGTTAGTTTCATAAGGAATATGAATTACATCATTTTTATATTATAATTTATTTATAATATAAAAATATGGAGTGTGTTTTTAATGACCAGAGGTATATACAGAAGGAATAAGGTTTTCATGCAATGTACAGCTATTCTTACAGCGATGACAATAATCGCAGTACTTTCGAATGTATATAAAGATATAGAGACATTAAGAGATTTAATTACTGCAATCTTTCAACAAGGTACAACGGTAATTATTGCTTTAATAGCAGTAACAGTTGCATGCATTTCATATCAAAGTAGTCAAAAAAGACAAGAGAACAAAGGCGTTTATTTAAATTACTTAGCCTTAATGTTTATGATGATCATTTTTATGTTAGCTGGTTCTATATTTAAATACTTACCGATAACCTCTAAAATTTACTTAATAGTTTTTGGTTTGTATTTTTTATTAGGAATGCTTCTAATTATCAGTGCATTGGTAGAAACCTATAGGATTATAAGGAAAACATTCGAATAAGGGGTAAAAAGTACCTAATCAGGTGCTTTTTCTTTTAGACAAAACAAACTCGAACGTGATGTGAATTTATATGGTAATGCTTGATATATTATTTAATAGAATTATTAGATGGGAGTTAGAAAAATGAAATTAGATTCAACACTAAGTATGGCAGCAATAATTACGTCAATTGTGACATTGTTGTTATTTTCATTGTTACATTATGTCATTGAACCTCGAAAAGAAAAGAAAAAGAAAAAGAGTGAAAAATTTAAGGAATTATATGCACCATTATATATGATAATTAATGCTCGATTCGCTGGACTTGTGAAGGGTGGATCAAAGTTCGACGCTCAACGGTTATATTTTACTGATGCAGGTTCACCAGGAATCATTGATGATAACTATATGATTGAATTTTTTTTTAAGAACTCTTCATATGCGAGTCTTCAATTATTACATGAATTTGATATTTATGTTAAAAACGTTAGTGTGGGACATTACAGTCATGTCAATGTTGAAAGGCTAGTCAAACTCATCGTCAAAGAATATCAACAATTAAGAAAAGAGTTAAAGTTAGACTATAATCAAAAAGAGTTAGAAACTGGAATCCCGACTCGTATAAAAGAATTGAGGGGAAATGGTGGTGTTGGGATATATAATGCATAAAATAATGGCAGATTCGTGACCGATTGTTGGCAGTAAATGTGCCGGTTGTTTTGGAATCAACGTGATATATTTGTATTGTGAGTAGTGGCGGAAAACTAAAGAATACATATTAAAAAATATAAAGGAAAATTGCTTATTTTGTCGAATAAGATTTAATTGTACTACAGTATACTTTATTGCAAAGGAGAGATACAAATGAGAGAAGTCAGTGCAAAGGAAATAATGTTGAGTTCTTTAACAATGTCAGTAGAGGCTATTCAAAGTCAGACGGATTCTCAACAGAATGAAGGAGCTTATTTTACATATGTAACTGCAAGTGGATTGATCACTGGAAAAGAGATGAAATATGATGTTTGGGAATTTGATAAAGACAAGGATTTCTCAGATATCATAAAAGATGAATATGAGAAAAAAGGAGAAATTAATTTATTCTCTATGGCGAATGCAAGTGCAAGGAAATTGGAATATAACCTCAGAGATGACGATACAGTTGTTAAGGATCAGGGGAAATCTATTGTATTAGAAGATGTAACTATTGATAAGACAGATGGCTCCAGTCCAATTAAGACAAATGCTTTTGTATTATTCTTAGATCAAGTTATTGGAATTATTCCAGCAAGGATAAAATAGAAGATTGTATTTTTTTAAGCATCCATAATGGGTGCTTTTTATTTTGGAGGAGGATGAAGGACTGGCTAATAACAAATAAAAGATTAATATTGATGCTAATACATCTGAAGCATTAAAACAAATGAAGGAAGTAACGGAATGTGTGAGAAGTTAGAAAAGATTATTGGTAAGTATACAGGTCGAACTGAAACAGTTGGATTATATTGTGATGGTAAAGCAATTGTATAATCTATGATTAAACAAACAACGGATTCTATCAGGATGACAGTAACTGATATCAAAGGAGTGAAATAAATGAAACTAAATAAACAAGAACAAGCGGTTGCAATTGGTACATTCATTTCAATGTTGGGACAGGATCTTGTAAATGAACGCATCGATAAAGAGAAATTAGAAAGGGTACTTCCTATCTTTAATGAAATGCAAGATAATACAACACCAAAGCAAAAGAGAGAAGCGATGATCAGTTTGCTAGGTAAAGCGGTAGATGAATTCTTAGAAAAATAGCCATAAAAAAAGGGAAAGCAACTCGCTTTGGGGTGCGAATCACTTTTCCTGATGGCAATGTTAACTTTATTATAACAACTTGTATTTATTTGGTAAATATATAATTGGAATATTCTTTCTAAGGGAGTGAGACAGATGCGAGTCTACTGTTCTAACTGTAATGAAGATTACGATATGCACCCACAAGTAGCACAGCTTCCAAAAAGAGTTGAGAAGTGTTTCTACATTTGTCCACATTGTGGTCATGAGCATGTTGCTGCATATGTGAACGATAAGATTCGTAAACACCAAGCGGACATCGTAAAGTGTCATGAACGGATTAATAAAAAGAATCTTGCTATCGAGGATGAAATGAAACGGTTAAGAAAGAGGATTGAAGGTGCAAGTAAAGGAGTGAAGCCAAATGGTAATGAAGAAAGCTGAACTTATTGAGAAAAAACTTAAAGAAGGTTTGCTAAGTATTAATGAAGCAAGAAAATTGCAAGGATTAGGTCCTATTGAATTAGATTCATGCAAACAGTTTTTTAAGAAGCTAAAGAGTAAATCAAATCAAGAGCAAGAAGCGTTATTAACAATTACATTAACAGATATAGATGCTATTCCGATAGTTCATTACAAAGGTAAACAGATTGATAGAAAGTTACGTGTTGCATTCGATTGGGAGTCAAAGTCGGTTGATAAGTTTGATATGACATACATTCATGTTGAACATGTACCAGCTGATAACAAGCGTTTAAATACCGAGATCATTCAACATAATCATCCTATTGTGGAGTGATATGAATGCCAAGTAAACCATTCAAGCCGTGTAAGTCGTTAGGTTGCAACGAACTAACAAGGGATAAGTATTGTGCTAAACATATCGAAAAGGAAAAAGAATCCGTAAGATATTATGACAAAAATATTCGAAACAAAAGTTCACGTTCATTCTACAACTCAAGATTGTGGAAGGATATGCGTGAGCTTATTTATCGTAGAGATCATGGCTTATGTGTTCAATGTAGAAGCAAGGACATCATTAAGATAGGTGATGTAGTCGATCATATTATTCCTATTCGTGTTGATTGGTCTAAACGATTAGAGCCAACTAATTTACAAACGCTTTGCCATGCTTGTCACAACAAGAAAACAAAAGAAGATGAGAAGAAAAACAAAAAATAATTTGGAAGAAAAAATTCATAAATACCCCCCGCCATAAAAAAGCAAAAGGCGACCCCCTGGAGACCGCCGCCTAGCTTTCCGTACAAAAAATTCGTTTTATTTCATAAAAGGGGGTTCAACCAAAGGAGGTGGTTCACATGGGACGAAAAGCAAAGCCGATTCATTTGCAAATACTTGAAGGGAATAAAAACCGATTAACTAAACAAGAAATAGAGCAACGAGTGAAGGCTGAACAAAGTATTCAACCAAAAACGAATAGAATAAAAGCTCCAACTTGGTTAAATGCAGTAGCTAAAAAAGAATTCAATCGTATTTCTAAAGAATTAATGGAATTAGACCTTATTACGAATGTAGATATTAATGCTTTGGCGGCTTATTGTGATGCCTACTCTGATTACGTTGAATGCACAAAAATTATCAGTGAAGAAGGGCTAATGGTAGAGTATACAAATAAAGCGGCTGAAACCAATAAAGTTCCACATCCCTTATTAACTAAAAAGAAACAATTGCATGAACAAATGAAGTCGCTGGCAATTGAATTTGGATTAACACCAAATTCTAGAGCATCGTTAGCAAAACCAAAGGGTGATGATAAACCCAAAACCAATGCGGAAAAGCGATTTGGTGATAGGGTATGAGACTAGAAGAAAGGCTAATGCAATATGTTTATGACATTTCGGACGGTAACATATTGGCTTGTAAGAAACATAAATGGGCTTGTGAGCGTTTTTTAAGAGATCTAGAACGTACACAAGATGATGAATGTCCATTCTATTTTGATATTGAACAGTTGTATGATTTTTATGAGTGGTGCAAGCAATTTAAACATTTTAAAGGTGTATTAGCAGGGCAATATATTGAATTAACTGATTTTCAGTTATTCGTAGCAGCTAATATATTTTGTTTTCTTATTAAAGATACAAATAATAGACGTTTCCTACGTGTATTTATTGAACTTGCAAGGAAAAATGCAAAATCACAATTTTTGGCCCTTATCGCTTCTTATATAACATTCTTATCTGATCAACAAGAAGAGTGCTATATAGCTGGTTGGGATAGACAACAATCAAGCCTTGTTTACAATGATATTTTAAAACAACTTGGTGCATGTGATATGTTATCCAAAAAATATAAGGACTCTTATGGGAAAATCACGCATATAAAGAGTGGTTCAACAATAACACCGCTTTCTAAAGAAGCAAAAAAGACTGGTGATGGCACAAATCCATCTCTCGGTATCGTTGATGAATATCATGCTCATGATACTAGTGAGATTTATGATGTAATTGATTCTGGAATGGGTGCGCGTGAAAATACATTAATGTTCATTATTACCACAGCGGGATTTCACATTAATGGACCTTGTTACAAGGAGTATAAATACTGTTCAAGGATATTAGATCCAGATGATTTAGGTGTAGAAAATGATGAGTATTTTGTTGTTATTTGTGAACTTGATAAAGATGATGATATTAAGGATGAAACTAATTGGATAAAAGCCAATCCAATTGTAGCAACTTATGAAGCTGGAATGAAGAAGCTTCGAAGTGATTTGAAAGTCGCTCTTGATAATCCTGAAAAAATGCGGTCTTTTCTAACGAAACGTATGAATATTTGGGTTAACCGAAAAGAAAATGGTTATATGGATATGTCTAGATGGAATAAATGCGATGGTGTAATTGAGTTGTCAGAACTAAAAGGTATGGAATGTACAGTAGGAGCTGATTTATCAGCAAAAATCGATTTAACTAGTGTTGATTTCGAATTCAAAAAAGATGATAACTACATTGTAATTAGCCATAGCTTTATACCAGAAGATACTTTAGATGAAAAAATGAAAACAGATAAAGTACCATATGACATTTGGGCGCAGCAAGGTTGGATTACTGTAACGCCGGGTTCAGTAGTAGACTATAATTTCGTGAAAGAGTATATAAAAACGATGGAGTCAGATAATGAGTTTAAAATAAAAGAAATTTGTGCTGATCCGTGGAATGCAACTCAATTCATGCAGGACATGGAAGCAGAAGGGTATGTTGTTGTAGAAATCCGACAAGGTATGGCTACTTTATCAGGACCAACAAAAGACTTTCGTGAGCAAGTGTATCAAAAGAAAATTATTCATAATAACAATCCAGTTCTGAATTGGGCAATTGGGAATGCTGTTACTAAGCAAGATGCCAACGAAAACATCATGTTGGACAAGTCAAAAGCAACAGAGAGAATTGACCCTATAGCGGCTGTAATTAACTCACACGTTCGCTGTATGCTCAATTCTGGTGAAATGGATTTGAATTCATATATTTTAAGTCAAAATTTCTCATTCTAGGAGGAATTACATGCGTTTTTTATTGTTTTTTATAAGTATTTTAGAAGATATTTTACTTATTTCGGGGTTGTCCATCATTGTTGGGACAACTTTTTTTATTAATCCAATTTACGGCTGGTATCTGTTAGGGCTTATTCTCACAATGATGGGGGTGGTAATGATAAGAAGTTAGAAAGGAGGTGAAACTTTTGATTTTTCGGCATTTATTTAAGAACCAAGATACGACCGATTTGAAAAATCCGTCTCCTTGGTTTAAAAGTCTATTTGGTTATCAAGCAGCAAGTGGTGAAAAGGTTACGGTTGAATCATCTTTAGGGGTCCCGACAGTATATCGATGCATTAATATCCTTGCAAACAGTGTTGCAATGCTTCCTTTTCAAGTTTTTAGAAAGACATCAAAAGGAAGAGAACGAGATAAGATGCACCAAGTGTCGTTTGTTTTGGAAAGAAGACCGAACCCTTATCAAAGCCCATTTAAATTCAAACATTTAATCGAAACGCACCGCAATACATGGGGAAATGCTTACATCAATATTCATTGGGGTGCGGATGGTAGACCGAAAGAATTATGGGCACTAAATCCGGCTGTAACAACTCCAATCGTGGATCTGAAGACAAATAAGTTATGGTATTTTACGAATTTACCAGATGGTACACCTATTAAAATAACTGATGATGACATTATTCATCTTACTACGTTGTCTACTGATGGACTGAAGGGTAAACCACCTATTCAGATTGCGAGAGAGTCTATAGGTAGTTCACAAGCGGCACAAAAATTTAAAGGTAAATTCTTTACAAATGGTGCAGCCCATAGTGGGATATTGAAAACTCAACAAGCCCTTGGAAAAGAAGCGAAAGATGTACTTCGTGACGCTTGGGAAGAAGCAAATACAGGTTTGAATAATGCTCAAAGGATAGCAATTTTGGATGCTGGTTTAGAATTTGAGAAAGTCGGGATGCCATTAAAGGATGCTCAATTTATTGAAGGTATGAAGTTCGATAAGGCTGAGATTGCAAACATCTTTAATATTCCATTACACATGATTAATGAGTTGGATCGTGCTACATTCTCAAACATTGAGCAACAGGCATTGGATTTTATCCAAAATACATTGAGTCCAATTCTTATCCAGTATGAAGAAGAATTTTCTTATAAAACATTTTCATTTAATGAACAAAAGCGTTATTATTTGAAATTTAATCTAACAAGTTTACTTCGCGCTGATTCTAAATCGAGAGCGGAATTTTATAAGATTATGTTAGATGCTGGTGCTTTCTCAATCAATAAAGTATTAGAGCTTGAAGATATAGATGGAATTGGAGAATATGGTGATAAACATCGTGTCGATCTAAACCATGTATCCATTGAGATTGCGGATGAATACCAATTAGCGAAAGCTAGTGGAGGTTTGTCACTGAAAGGAGATGAGGGCAATTAAAGACGTATTCACTGTTAAAAATCAAACGGAATCGTCAGCAGACCTATTTATCTATGGTGACATCATAAATAATACAGGTTGGAAATGGGATGATTCTGACATTATGCCTGATGATGTGAAAAATATTTTGGGGCAATTAGATGATAAAAGTAACCTTAATATCTATGTAAATAGTGGCGGTGGCTCTGTCTTTGCTGGTTTGGCCATTTATAACATGTTAAAACGCAATAAGGCTCAAAAAACTGTTTATGTAGATGGTGTTGCAGCTTCTATCGCTTCCGTAATCGCCCTGGCTGGTGATCGTGTTGTTGTCCCTTCTAATGCTTTCTTAATGATTCATAAGCCTTGGACATATGCAGCCGGAAATGCAATTGATTTCCGAAAAGCAGCAGAAGATCTGGATAACATTGAGTCTGGGATTATGAATGTATATAAGGAAAACTTAAAAGAAGGCATTGAAATTGAAGAAATTCAACAATTAGTAGATGCTGAGACCTGGTTAAGTGGTGAAGAAGCTGAAAAATACTTCAATATTGAAGTTGTGGAAGCAAAAGAAGTCGCAGCTTGTAGTAGTGATTACTTTGATAAATATCAGAAAACACCTAGTAAAGTAGTAGCAAAATTGTCTTCTCTTCCTAAGAAGGACCTTAATGAACAATTAAAAATTCAAAACGCACTAGACCTGTTAGAACTATAGGTCTATTTTTGTGCCAAAACAAGGAGGAAATACTGAATGGATAAACGTGAACAAGAATTACGTCAAAGAATAGCTGATTTAAAAGCGAAAGCTGAGGAATTTAATAACAGCGGTAAATATGAAGATGCAAAGGCGAAAATCGAAGAAGCGAAAAACGCGAAAAACGAACTAGATAACTATCTAGCAATGAAGCAAATTCAAGTTCCTGAACCTGTAAACTCACAAACAGGAGCGTTACCTCCAGCATCAGTCCAAAATGAAGATACATCGTATAAAGAAGTATTTATGAAAGCAATACGTGGTCAAAGTTTAAGTCATGAAGAAGCAAGTGTTATGCAGGAATATAAAGCGGCCTTATCAGAGAATTCAGGTAAAGATGGCGGTTATATTGTTCCTGAAGATATTACGACAACTATTAACCAATTAAAACAGGCGGTTGATAATTTAGAACAATATGTAAATGTACAACCTGTTTCAACAAATAAAGGGGCTCGTACATTAGAAAAGCGCGCGGCATCAACACCATTTGCTCCATTATCTGAGTATGGTAAGCCGAATGCAATGCAAGAAATTGCTTCTCCTGAATTTGATCGTTTATCTTATGCTATTGAAGATTACGCAGGATTCTTACCAGTACCAAATGATTTATTAGATGATACAGATCAAGCTTTAGAAGAATATTTACGCCAATGGATCGCTAAGAAATCTATTGCTACTCGTAACTATCTAATTTTACAAGAACTCAACAAATTGACAAAGGTTGATTTTAAAGATTATAAAGGCATTAAAACAGCGTTAAATGTTACATTAGACCCGGCATTTGCAGCTGGAGCTAATATTTTTACTAACCAAGATGGATTCAATTACTTAGATCAATTGGAAGATAAAAATGGTCGTCCGCTTCTTCAACCAGATCCAACAAATCCAACACGTAGTTTGTTGTCAGGAAAACCGGTTATTACTTTGTCCAATAAGACAATCGCCACAGATAAAGATGGGAAAGCACCTTTCATTGTTGGTAATTTAAAAGAAGCCATCATTCTTTGGGATAGAAAACAATTATCTATCGATATGACTACAGAAGGTGGAAACGCTTGGAGAACAAATACTTCTGAATTCCGAGCAATCGAGCGTGAAGATGTTACGCCATGGGATACAGAAGCAGTTGTGTATGGACAAATTATTGTTACGCCTAAAACAGGAGCTTAATAAGGTAGGAGGTGTCCTTCTTGGTACTAACATTAGAGGAAGCGAAAAAGTATCTTCGTGTGGATGGTGATGAGGAGGATGATCTCATTACATCTTTCGTAATAGCAGCTGAAATATATATTAAAAATGCTACAAGTAAAAATGTAGATTTAAAAAGCGAGCTTGCTAAATTAGCAGCTCGTATTTTAATTGCTCATTGGCATGAAAATCGTGAAGCGGTTGGAAAAGCTGAACAATTAGCATTTAGTTTGCAGTCAATATTAGTTCAATTGCAATATTGTGGTGGTGATTCAAGTGAATCCGGGTAAATTAGATAAACGTCTTACATTTCAAGTGAAAGACGATGAAGCAAAGAGCCCAGACGGTGATCCAATAGAAAATTATAAAGATTCTTTTACTGTATGGGGTTCTTTTATTTTTTTAAAAGGAAGAAAATACTTTGAAGCAGCCGCAGCTAATAGCGAAATTCAAGGTGAAACGGAAATCCGATATCGCGTTGATGTAAATGCTGATATGAAGATTAAGTATAAGAACGTAATGTATGACATTATTTTAGTTATTCCAACTGAAAAACACACCTTATCAATCATGTGGAAGCGTGGTGGAATGAATGGCTGAGGGTGTTGAGTTTTTAGGCTTTGATCGCTTGATATCTGAATTAGAGCAAATGGGTCTACGTGGGGAAAAGATTGAAGATAAAGCTCTTGCAGCAGGTGGAGAACCTATCCGAAAAGCTATTTCTGAAATAGCGCCAAGAAGTGATAGTCCTAAAAGAGCAACAAAAAGTGAACCGTGGCGTACAGGACAACATTTAGCTGATAATATACGAGTTACAAAAGCTAAAATGGAAGGTGGCATAAAAACTATTAAAATAGGGATAGATAAAGCAGATCGTTCTCCATTTTTCTATGGGAAGTTCTTAGAATGGGGAACGTCTAAAATGCCAGCTCAACCATTTATAGAACCGGGTTTTAATTCTTCAAAAGAAGCGGCAATTCGCGCTATGACAGACATTTTGAAGAATGAAATGAGGTTGAATCTATGATGAATTTACGACCCGAAATTGTACAAGCTCTTGAAAATAATCAAGGGCTTGTTTCTTTATTAGGTGGAAAACGTGTTTATTATCGTAAAGCCAAAAATGCTGAAGAGTTTCCACGTATTACGTTTTTTGAATTAGACAATAGGCCAGAGGGATTTGCAGATAATGATGAAAGCGAAAGTGAAATCACATTCCAAATCGATATTTGGTCAAAGGGTAGTACAACAGCGATTCATCAAAAAGTGAATGAAATCATGAAAAGTATTGGTTTCTCACGTTATGCGGTTGCTGATTTATATGAAGATGATACACAAATTTTTCATTACGCGATGAGGTTCGCGAAAGGAGTGGAGTTATAGATGGCTGGAGAAGTTATTAAAATTAGTTCGACTGTCGGTGTAGATAGTCTTGTTTATGCGAAATCAGTGAAAGACGATGCAACTGGAGTGGATTATGCAACCGTTAAGAAGTTAGAAGGTGCTGTAAAGGTTAAAACCTCTAAAAAGGTGTCTTCTGAAATAATGTGGAGCGATAACAAAAAGTCAGAAATTGCTGAGTCTGATGGTGAGGTTGAAGTTGAGATTGAAGTTCGAGGTCTTCCATTATCTACAAAAGCTGATATTGAAGGATATCCAGAAGTTACAGACGGTGTATTAGATGAAAAGCGTGAGGGTGAAAAACCGTATGTAGCAATCGGATGGCGCTTTTTGAAGGCAAATGGTAAATATCGATACGTTTGGTTGTTAAAAGGGAAGCTTTCACAAGAAGAGGAAGAAGCTGAAACTAAAAAGGATAAACCGAACTTCCAAACTACGAAACTTAAAGGTTCTTTCATTGAACGTGATTTTGATAACAGATCGAAGTTTACAGCGGATGAAGACGAACCTACATTTACAAAATCTGTTGGAGATAACTGGTTCAAAAAGGTATACGAAAAAACAGCAACACCACCAGCAGGAAAGTAGGGTGGGAGCAAAAGCTCTCTCTTTTTTATTAATTAAGGAGGAATAAACTATGAAATTAACTTTAAGAATCAATAAGGAAAATAAAACTTTTAATTTACCAGAGTTCATTCCAGCTCGCCTAATCCGTCAGGCGCCTGAGCTTGCTGATATTCCAAATAATCCTGGTCCAGAGGATATGGATAAAATGGTCAAATTTGTGGTAAATGTTTATGATGAACAATTCACTTTGGATCAATATTGGGATGGTGTGGATGCCCGTAAATTCTTATCAACAACTTCAGATGTAATTAACGCAATTATTAATGAAACTGTGGATGCAGCTGGTGGTACACCTGGAACTGGAGAAGCAGAAAACCCAAACACGTAGAGGGGGGAGGGCTAACTTTCAGTGAGTTTATGGACGAGCTCTACCTCTCTTTATTACGTCAAGGATATAAACATCATCACATCGATAATGAAATGGATATTTGGCATTATTTAAGGTTGAATCGTAAGCATCGTGATCAAAGTAATTCAAATAGTACAAATCAAAATTCAAATGAAGTTGAAGTTCCAGCGGAAAACATTATTTAGCAAGGGGGTGAGACATTGGCGAATGAAATGAATAATCTAGTCGTTAGGCTTTCCCTTGATAATGTGAATTTTCGTCAAGGTATTGCGAATTCAGGACGTGCCGTAAGGACTTTACAAAATGAATTGAAATCAATCAGTACTGGTATGGGTGGTTTTGCAAACGCTAGTGAGCAAACACGAGCCAAAACGGATGCACTTAATAGATTGATTGAAGCACAAAAAGAAAAAGTTAGAGCATTACGCCAAGCCTATGATCAAAATAAGGCTAAGTTGGGTGAAAATGATGCAGCAACCCAGCGATATGCTTCACAGGTCAATAAAGCGGTTGCTGATTTAAATAGGTTTGAAAATGAATTAAAACAAGTAAACCGTCAAGCTGAACAAAAAGGGATGGATAAGTTAAATAATTCTTTGAAATCCTTACAGGCTGAATTTCAGTCTATTACAACAGGCATGGGCGGTTTTTCTAATGCAACAGAGCAAACCCGGGCGAAAATTGATGTTCTCACTCGCATGGTGGATAAGCAGAAAGAAAAGATTAGGGAACTTCAACAAGCCTATAATCGTGCGAAAACAGAAGAAGGCGAAGCGAGTCAATCGGCACAACATTATGCTGAACAAATTCATCGCGCTACAGCTGAACTTAATCGATTTGAAACTGGGCTACAGCAGTCAAATCGTGAATTAGAGCAGCAAGGCAATCGCTTGTTGAATTTTGGTAATCGCATGGAGACATTAGGTAACCATTTGCAAAATGCAGGAATGCAAATTGGTATGGTGTTTGGTGGGATGACTTATGCTATAGGACGTGGTTTAAAATCCGCGGTTACTGAATCAATGAATTTTGAACAACAAATAGCGAATATTAAAGCGGTATCCGGTTCTACTGGAGAAGAAATGAAAAAGTTAAGCGAGTTAGCTGTTAACATGGGGGAAACAACAAAATACTCCAGTGTTCAAGCGGGACAAGGTATAGAGGAATTAATAAAATCCGGAGTTAGTTTAACAGATATTATAAATGGTGGTTTAGAAGGTGCTCTTAACTTAGCTACAGCAGGAGAGCTAGAATTAGGCGAGGCGGCAGAGATTGCATCCACAGCCCTAAATGCATTTAAAGCAGATCATCTTTCAGTAGCAGATGCAGCTAACATATTATCGGGTGCAGCAAATGCATCAGCTACAGATGTACGTGAACTGAAATATGGTTTAGCGGCATCGTCAGCAGTAGCAGCAGGGGCTGGAATGACGTTTAAAGATACAGCTACGACTCTTGCAGTATTTGCTCAGAATGGGTTAACGTATAGCCCCGTTGCGGAGAGATTCGCAGCGTAAAGGACGTGAATTGCTGGGAAGCTAAGGTTATATAACTATGCTAATCAGCAGCCGAGTCATTTAGGAATAAATGAAGGGTCCAGAGACTAGGGTATGGAGTCCAGAACGGACAGTAAAACCCCACGAGCGCGTCCCATCCTAACGTGTAAGGCGAGGATGATGATATAGTCCGATACTCCAGTGAAAATTGGAGAATATGAGATAAAGAGCTCATATATAACGAATGTAAAAGGTTCTGATGCAGGTACTTCACTAAAAACTATGCTTATGCGGTTAAACCCATCTACTAAAGAAGCGTATAACAAAATGAAAGATTTAGGTCTTATCACGTATAACGCCCAAGCGGGTTTTGATTTCTTAGTTAAAAACGGTATTCAACCAGCTTCAAGAAATGTAGGAGATATAGAAGTTGCTTTAGAAAAATACGTAATGAAAACCGAAGGGGTTACAAAGTGGAACGATAAATGTGATACAGCATTCCGTGAGTTAGCCACGAGTTCGGCTTTCTTATCATCAAAATTTTATGATCAACAAGGGCATATTCAAAGTCTAGAAAATATTTCAGGAACACTTCATGAGTCTATGAAAGATTTAACAGACCAACAACGAAGTATGGCTTTAGAAACATTATTCGGTTCGGATGCTGTACGTGGTGCAACTATTCTCTTTAAAGAAGGGGCAAAGGGTGTTAATGAGATGTGGGATTCCATGTCGAAGGTTACAGCAGCTGATGTCGCAACAACTAAAATTGATACTCTACAAGGACGAATTACATTATTAGACTCGGCATTTTCCACAATGAAAAAGACAATCGGTGATGCGCTTGCCCCTGTGGTTAGTGCTTTTGTTGCTGGATTGCAGAAACTTGTGGATGGATTTAACGCATTACCAGGGCCAGTACAAAAGGCTATTGCGATTACAGGTGGTATTGTTCTTGCTTTAACAGCTGTGGCTACAGCTGTAGGTGTTGTTTTAGCGGCGTTTGGAATGATTGCTTCAGGAATTGGTTCTCTATCTATTGCGTTAGCATCCGTCGGCGGGATTGCTGGAGTTGCAGCGGGAGCGGTTGGATTCTTAGGAAGTGCACTAGGTTTATTACTAGGTCCGATTGGATTGGTAGCAGTCGCTCTCATTGGAACTGGAGTTGTCGCATATAAAGCATATCAAAAAGCAACAGAGGACAGTATTGCTTCTGTAGATCGGTTTGCTACGAATACAGAGGGGAAAGTAAGCTCATCCACAAAGAAAGTCCTTGGTGAGTATTTCAAGTTGTCTGATGGCATTAGACAAAAGTTAACTGAAATTAGATTGAACCATGAAGTGATAACTGAAGAACAATCACAAAAGCTAATCGGACAGTATGACAAGCTAGCTAATACAATTATAGAAAAAACAAACGCAAGACAACAAAAAGAGATTGAAGGCCTGAAAAAGTTTTTCGCTGATTCATACGTTTTAACAGCAGAAGAAGAAAATAAGCGCATCGAGCAACTTAATCAGCATTACGAACAAGAAAAATTAAAGACTCAAGAAAAAGAAAATAAAATCAAAGAAATTCTTCAAACCGCAGCTAGAGAAAACAGAGAGTTAACAACATCTGAACGCATCTCCTTGCAAGCTTTACAAGATGAAATGGACAGAGTTGCTGTAGAGCATATGTCTAAAAATCAAATGGAGCAAAAGGTTATTCTTGAAAATATGCGTGTGCAGGCTAGTGAAATTTCAGCTAGACAGGCAGCGGAAGTTGTAGAGAATAGCGCTAAAGCAAGGGATAAAGTTATTGAAGATGCGAAAAAAACACGTGATGAAAAAATTGCTGAGGCGATTCGTCAGCGTGATGAAAATAAAACAATTAATGCTGATGAAGCGAACGCAATCATTGCTGAGGCAAAACGTCAGTATAATAGTACAGTTTCTACAGCGCGAGACAAACATAGAGAAATTGTTAGTGAAGCAAAATCCCAAGCTGGGGAACATGCAAATCAAGTTGATTGGGAAACTGGTCAGATAAAATCTAAATACCAAGTAATGAAAGATGATGTAGTTCAAAAGATGAAAGAAACTTGGTCAGGTATAACAAAATGGTGGGAAGAAACAAAAACTTCAGCAAGCAACAAGGTAGAAGAGATAAAAAATACAGTTTCAAGGAAATTTGAAGAAAAGAAAAAAGCTGTCGTTGATAAAATGAAAGAAATAAAGAGCGATATTGAAGATAAGTGGAATACAGTTGAAAAATTCTTCAGCACTATAAATCTACGTTCCATTGGTAAATCCATTATAGAAGGTCTTGAAAAAGGGTTGGATGATGCGACAGGTGGTTTATATAGTAAGGCGAAAAGCATTGCTGGAGAGGTTAAAAAGACTATTTCTGGAGCACTAGAAATTAACAGTCCATCTAAAGTGATGATTCCAGTTGGTAGTGCCGTACCAGAAGGTGTTGGCGTTGGTATGGATAAGGGGAAACGATTTGTTGTGGATGCAGCAAAAAATGTAGTTGGAACTGTAAAAAAACAAATGAGTAATATGCCATCTGTTTTTGATTTTGGATTCCAGACTTCGCATTATAGTATCCCGCATAATGCGCTGGGTGATTTCAATGGGTATACGCAACCACAATCGCCTTATAACAACGCACCTACAGCAAGAACTATGTTCTCGGATAGATCAGGTAGAGAACAAGAATTAAATTTAACTGTAAATATGACCAACGTTTTAGATGGAAAAGAATTAGCGAACGGAAGTTACGCATATACTACCAAGCTTCAAGATCGTGAACAAAAAAGAAAAGCGGAATTTTAAGGGCGGTGAGCACGTTGGGGAAACTCAGCTTTACTTTTAATAAGATCAGAAAAGATTATATTCAAATGCTAGTTGGAAGAAAACGCCCTTCCTGGGCTCCAGTTAAAAGAAAATTAGTAAGAGTCCCTCATCGCGCAGGGGCTCTTTTTCTTAATACAGAAACAGAGGAACGTCGTATTGATGTTCCTCTTGTAATTAAAGCGAAAAAAGATATCGCTGATTTACAAAAGGTAAAAGAAGATTTAGCGGATTGGCTATATACAGAGCAACCAGCTGAACTTATTTTTGATGATGAGTTAGACAGGACTTATTTAGCATTAATTGATGGTTCTGTCGATTTGGACGAAATAGTCAATAGAGGTAGAGGTGTTATTACTTTTGTTTGTCCAATGCCGTATAAATTAGGCAAACAAAATACTCATACGTTTACTCAAAACTGGTCCACTGAAATCACTACTTCTTTCGTCAATCAAGGTAATGTAGAAGCGCCTCCAATTATTGAGATTGAGGCCAAGAAACCGAGTACATTTTTAGATGTATGGTTTGGTGAGTATCCGTATAATCGTGATTATTTTAGAATCGGTTATCCGTTGAAAACAGAGCAACTACCTGTAGAGAGAAATCAAAGGCTGATATGGGATGAAATGACTACCACTGTTGGGTGGAGTAAAGTAAGTTCAATGGAAGATGGCAACCCAGTCGGTGAAATGAAATCAGACGGTTATCAATTTTATTGCTCTAATTATGGTACAGGGACAGGAAAAGGATGGAATGGTGCAGCTGTTAAAAAAAATATACCTAATGGGCCAGTGCAAGATTTTATTATGCAGGCTTATGTTACATGTAAAAGTAAACGTATCAATGAGATGGGTCGAGTGGAAATAGCGATATTAGATGAAAACAGTAAAGTGCTTTCGAAAATAGCTATGACTGATGTATTTTGGCAAGCTGAACAAAACTTCGGAACAATGGTAATCGGTTATGATAATAAACCAGGAAGAAGAAGTTTAATTCATGAAAGTGGAGATTATCCAAACACTTGGAACCAATATCAAGGGCGATTGTGGATAGCTAGAACAGGAAATGTATGGGAAGCGTATATTTCGAAATTCCTCCCAGGGACGGAAAAAGATGATTCTGAACGATTTGTGCGGTGGACGGATGAAAATAACTATCACATGGAAAAAGCGGCGCAAATTCAAATCAGTATTATGCAATGGCAAGATGTACCGCCAGTAGAAGCGATGACCGTTTCAGATTTAAAGTTCTGGAAAGTGAATTTAAATACTCAAAATAATCTGCCGTACATTTTTGATACGGGAGACAAGATTATAATTGATACAGAAAAAAGTCTTGTAACCATTAACGGTAAAAATGCGATTAATTTAAAAGACATTTTTAGTAATTTTCCAACTGTCATACGTGGTGAGAATCGTATTGATATAATGCCACCAGATGTTAAAGCGACTGTTAGTTATAGGGAGAGATACAGATGAGAACACCAAGAGGGATTTTGCATGTTGTGGATTTCAAAACAAATCAAATCGTTGCAGCTATTCAGCCAAATGACTATTGGGATGACAATAGGCGTTGGGAACTAAAAAACAATGTTGATATGTTGGATTTCACTGTTTTTGATGGAACCACTCATTCAGCTACATTACAACAACAAAATCTTGTTCTAAAAGAAGTTCGTGATGGAAGAATTGTACCATATGTCATTACAGAAACAGAGAAGAATTCAGACAAACGATCCATTACCACATATGCTTCAGGAGCTTGGATTCAAATTGCTAAATCAGGCATTATAAAACCACAAAGAATAGAAGGCAAAACAGTAAACGAATTTATTGATATGGCTCTTGTAGGTATGAAATGGAAACGTGGGAAAACAGATTATGCGGGTTTTCATACTATGACCATTGATGAATTTATGAATCCGTTAACCTTTTTGAAGAAAATAGCTTCTTTATTCAAATTAGAGATTCAGTACCGTGTTGAGATTCAAGGGTCACAAATAATTGGATGGTATGTTGATATGATTCAAAGACGTGGTCGAGACACAGGGAAAGAAATAGAGTTGGGTAAAGATTTGATAGGCGTTACACGTATTGAACATTCAGGAGATATTTGTACAGCACTAGTCGGATTTGTGAAAGGCGAAGGCGATAGTGTAATTACCATTGAAAGTATTAACAGGGGACTTCCGTATATTGTTGATAATGATGCATTTCAAAGATGGAATGAACGTGGCAAACATAAATTTGGTTTTTATACGCCAGAAACAGAAGAATTAGACATGACTCCGCAACGTTTAATGACGTTAATGGAAATAGAATTAAAGAAACGTGTCAATTCTTCCGTGTCTTATGAAGTAAAAGCACAATCGATTGGACGTATTTTCGGACTAGCACATGAACTAATTAACGAGGGCGATACTATCCGAATCAAAGATACAGGCTTCACACCTAAGCTATATCTTGAAGCGCGTGTTATTGCTGGTGACGAATCATTCACTGATCCTGCACAAGATAAATACGAATTTGGGGATTATAGAGAGATAGTAGACCAAAACGAGGAATTACGAAAGATTTACAATCGAATCCTTAGTAAATTCGGCGAGAAACAAGAAATGCTGGATCAGCTAGATAAATTAGTGAAAGAAGCCAATGAAACAGCAAGTAACGCTAAGAAAGAATCAGAAGCAGCGAAAACACTTGCCGAAAAGGTACAAGAGAACATTAAAAATAATACTGTTGAAATTATAGAAGCTAAGAATCCACCGACAACAGGTCTTAAACCTAATAAAACGCTTTGGCGTGATATTAGTAACGGAAAGCCCGGCATTTTAAAAATATGGACAGGTACAGCTTGGGAATCGGTTGTACCAGATGTTGAATCAGTTAAGAAAGAAACACTTGAGCAGGTTAATGAAGATATTGAGGCCACAAAAACAGAATTAAACCAAAAGGTACAAGAAGCACAGAATCAAGCTACAGGACAATTCAATAAAGTACAGGAAGGTTTACAAGGTGTCAGTCGTACAATTTCTAATATCGAAAATAAACAAGGTGAAATCGATAAGAAAGTAACTCAGTTTGAACAGGATTCTAATGGATTTAAAACTTCTATTGAATCGTTAACGAAAAAAGATACTGACATTAGCAATAAATTAAATACAGTTGAATCTACTGTAGAAGGTACAAAGAAGACTATTTCTGATGTGCAGCAAACAACAAGTGAGCTTAAGAAAACAACTACTGAAATAGAAGAAAAAGCTGGGGAAATCAGTGAGAAGTTGACGAGTGTAGAAACAAAGGTTAATAGTGATAAAGCTGGTGGACGTAACCTTTTATTAAAATCAAATGTTAAATATGAAAAAACAGACTATCTAATCAATCAATATTCTCTAACTGAAAATTTCTTTGCGGGTGAGGAATATACCTTTGTAATTAAAGGGAATGTCCCACAAGGGCAGAAATTTGGAATTTGGCAGAATGGTGGGTCTAGCAATGTTGGATATGCAACAAGTGTTTACGCGAATGGAATAACGTATGTAACCTTCAAAGCAGTTGCAACTACAAGTGGAAATGAACGAAAGTTAAGCTTATATAACTATCCGAGTGGTACTACGAAATCTATTGTGGAATGGGTTGCCTTGTATAAAGGGAATAAGCCGCAAGATTGGACAGCAACGCCTGAAGAACAGGTAACAACGGATGAGTTCACTCAGAAAACAACTGAAATTGCAAAAAGCGTGGATGGAATTAAAGAAACAATTACAAAAGTAGAAAACAATCAAAGTGGATTTGATAAGCGTGTTGCTACTGTAGAAAAAGATGCAACTGCTATTAAACAAAATGTCTCTTTAATACAAAATACGCAGACAGAACAAGGAAGACAATTACAAGAGGCGAAAGCTGGATGGGAAAATACTGCGAAAGCACTTGAAGGTAAAGTTGAGCTTAAACAAGTAGAGGATTATGTTGCTGGGTTTAAGATTCCAGAGTTGAAGCAAACAGTTAATCAGAATAAACAAGATTTATTAGATGAATTGGCTAACAAACTTGCAACGGAGCAATTTGACCAAAAAATGACTCAAATCAATAACCGTTTTACTATCAATGAAGAAGGTATCAATGCCGCAGCCAAAAAGACAGAAGTATATACAAGGACACAAGCAGATGGACAATTTGCAAAAGATTCTTATGTAAGAGATATGGAAACCCGTCTTCAGTTAACTGAAAAGGGTGTTAGTATATCAGTAAAAGAAAATGATGTAATCGCAGCATTCAATATGAGTAAAGAAAACATTACTTTGAATGCGAACAGGATTAACTTAAAAGGTTTTATTACAGCGAGTCATATTAAAGGACAAGTTTTAGAAGGAGTAACACTTAAAACGAGTGGAAACAGATTTGTTGAAATAAATAAGCAAGACATGAAGATTTACGATGCAGATACGCCGCGTGGTTATATAGGATTTATGGAAACAAATAATGGAAGTATTCAACCTGCATTAGTCCTTGGTTCTGATAATAGAAAATACGCTGGTACAGGAGCATTTTATATTTATCAAGTCATGCCACGAATTAATGGAGTAGATCAACCTTCTCAAGCGTATGCAAGATTTGGGGTTTCTAAAGGAGAAAATGCAGAAGGTACGAATATATGGTCATCATATATTCAAATGCAGAATGACGGTGGACATCTGTATGCATATGCAGACGGAAGGTTATATTTTGATAATCTGAATGACATTATTTTTAACTCAGTAGGATGGGCTCCAGGATACGGCAAGTTTATAGTGACGACCACAGAACCGCATTTTTTTACAAATGATAGAGGCGAGTTCTATTTCAAAAGAAAAAATGCGCTTGGGGTTAGATCTATTTATTTTTCAGCTGGTGAAAATGATGATGATTTAAATTTAGCAAATATAAAGATAAGAGCAAGTTATGTGGCTGGTTATGATAACGGACTACAAATAAAGAATGGTATTGGTGGTCAATGGCGAGATATAGAATTAAGAACGCTACGAGCGAATGAAAATGTAAATGCCAACGGTCAAATGTGGGCGAAAGCATTTAATCCTACGTCAGCTAGAAATATGAAAGAGAATGTACAAGACATTCCTTTCTCGGCTCTTGATAAAATCATGAGTTTGGCTATAAAACAATACAACTTTAAAGATGATATGTATGATCTGTATCAAATGCGTGTGAACAAACCAGAGGAACAAACAGAACCATATACAACAAAAGAAATTGAAACGTATTTCGGTATGATTGCAGATGATACGGAAGATATATTTACAGATAAAGAGAAACGGGCCATTAACTTATATAATACTGTTTCGATCTTTATTGCAGCTTTCCAACAGCAGTATCATCAATTTAACGAAGAGTTAACTACTGTTAAAAGTGAGAATAAACAACTAGAAACTCAAGTTACGACCCTAGCAAACGATGTGGCCACATTAACAGAATTAGTACAAAAATTAATAAATGTAAAGCCAGAGCAGCCATAAGCTGGTCTTTTTTTATTTTGTACAAAGTACGGCCTTGATAAAAAATGACTTTCATATATTCACAGTGAGAAGGGTTGTCTCATAGTATATAGAGATTGCTTTATATAGATTCTAGAGGTATGTTAATATATGGAAGATGTTTATGCAAAGATTGATAGACTTAAATCAGAACAGAAAGAAATTATGCGTGATATTCGTAATATAGAAACTCGTACAACCATTAATGAAAAAGACATTTCAACAATTAATAAACAATTAGAAAAAATTAGCACAAATACAACTTGGATCTTAAGAATTGTGATTAGTGCAATAGTGATGGCAGTTCTAGGATTAATATTAAAAGGCGGTATTTAGACGGTTTGTTTAAATGCACTTATGAAAGAGGGACAAGAGTCTCTCTTTTTATTTTGAAATGGGGTGGTCAAAGTGGAAGGGTTACAAGAAGTAAGAAACGATGTTCAAGAAATCAAGCAAGAGATCAAGGGCATTCGTTTAGAGATTAAAGGGTTAGAAATACGAACAACAGGTAACGAGAAGGATATTGATAATATCAACAAACAACTAGATAAAATCAGCGCCAATACTACCTGGATCTTGCGACTTATAGTTGGTGGAATTGTTGGTGGTATTCTCACTTTCTTAATGAAAGGAGGTGGTATGTAATGTTTGAAATTACTCTAATGATTGGAATTGTAGTTGGTCTTTCACAGATTGGAAAAACAATTGGATTACAAACAAAATATGTTCCATTACTAAATGTAACGCTTGGCATTGTGCTAGGCGTTTTATTTTTGGGCGGAGATATCAAAACAAATGTATTTCAAGGAATCATTATCGGACTGTCAGCAAGTGGATTATTTGACCACACAAAAATTATGAAAAAGGATGTTGATGCTAAATGAAAAAGACAATGAAACATATTACCTCGTTCCTTATGATTCTAGTACTTGCTTGTTCTTTTGCTACAAGTGCTTTTGCTGATAGAATGCTTATTATTCCTGATTTACCAAAACAACCATACCGTTATGGTGTAGGTGCTTATGAGGGCGTTGTAGCACATTCTACAGCAACTCCTGAAGCTCCAGCTATTAACATTCAAAAATATGAGTCTAGAACATGGAGAAATGCATTTGTTCACTATGCAGTCGATTGGGATGAAACGATCCAAATTGCTGATAAAAAATACATTGCTTATGGCGGGGGTCCTGTTGCTAATAAACGATTTGTACATGTAGAGTTATGCGAAACAGCGGACTATACAAAATTCAAACGCAGCTATGACAAATACGTTAAGTTACTAGCTAAAATCTTACATGACCGTGGGTTATCTGTAGAAAAAGGATTGTGGACACATAGCGATGTAACACATTACCTTGGCGGTACGGATCATGAAGATCCAATTGATTACTTAAAGTCTCATGGTGTTTCAGAAGCTCAATTTAGAGCAGATGTACAACGAGCATACAATAATTCTAGTGTGGATGTTTCTGTTCCTGAGAAACCATCTAAACCAGCGGAAGCACCAACAGCAGTAACAGATGGTATCGCTTATATTGAAGGTTACAACGTTAACTTACGTAAAGGACCAGGTACAAGCTTTTCTAAGATTCGTCAGTTAAACAAACCAGAATCTTATATTGTGTGGGCGGAAAAGGATGGTTGGTTAAATCTCGGTGGAGATCAGTGGATTAAGAATGATTCATCTTATGTGAAATTTAGTAAGAAGAGTAAAGTGGATGCTTCTATTGTTGGAAAGCGTGTTGTTTCAAAAGTTAACAATCTACGTTTCTATGATGCTCCATCTTGGCAGGATAAAGATGTTGCTGGTTTCGTAGATGCAGGTGAGGGATTTACAATTGATGGGAAGTTAAATGTGAACGGTTCACTACAATTTAAGGTGCACAATAGTATAGGGAAAACATATTATATTACGATAAATGAAGTTTATGTATATGTAAGATAACTGTCATACTACAGTATAGTACATTCATAGGAGGTAGTTAAGTGTTTGATAAAAATGAAATACAAAAAACGAAAGGGATATTTCAAACTAATGCATTAACCCCAAATTTAATTGGCCCTACACTCCCGCCAATCCCACCATTTACTTTACCAACCGGTCCCACGGGTCCAACAGGAGGGACAGGCTCAACAGGAGGAACGGGTCCAACGGGAGGAACGGGTCCAACAGGGATAACAGGTCCAACGGGAGGAACGGGTCCAACAGGGATAACCGGTCCAACAGGAGGAACAGGCCCAACAGGAGGAACGGGTCCAACAGGGATAACAGGTCCAACGGGAGGGACGGGTCCAACAGGGATAACAGGCCCAACAGGAGGAACAGGCCCAACAGGGATAACCGGTCCAACGGGAGGGACTGAAGGTTGTCTGTGTGATTGCTGCGTTTTACCTATGCAAAGCGTCTTACAACAACTTATTGGAGAAACTGTGATTCTCGGCACTATTGCAGACACACCAAACACGCCCCCACTTTTCTTTCTATTTACTATCACTTCCGTAAATGATTTTTTAGTTACAGTTACAGATGGTACCACAACCTTCGTGGTTAATATTTCTGATGTAACAGGGGTAGGTTTTTTACCACCAGGACCACCTATCACATTACTTCCACCTGTCGATGTAGGATGTGAGTGTGAATGCCGTGAACGACCAATTAGACAATTATTGGATGCGTTTATTGGATCTACAGTAAGTCTTTTAGCAAGTAATGGTTCTATTGCAGCAGATTTTAGTGTGGAACAAACTGGACTTGGTATAGTGTTAGGTACATTACCTATAAATCCAACTACAACCGTTAGGTTTGCTATTTCAACTTGTAAAATTACAGCTGTAAATATAACTCCTGCTACGATATAATAGATTTCTTTCAGAAGTATCTATTTAATTTCATTAATAATGATTACGTCATACAAATATACTTTGAAAAATGAATAATAAATGCACTACCAAAAAGGCAAGCATATATCAATGCTTGCCTTTCCTTCCAACGACGATGTTCAACAAGATCGATTACACCTAAAACGACGTGAGCTAAACCAAAACCAAAACCAAATACTGTATTTGCAATCATTTTATTAGTTCCACGAGTTTGTTTAAGAGCATAACCTGCTGCTGTCACTGCTGTACCTAGAGCTGTTGGAATTAATCCTTCACGAATGTCCACAGTGATGCCTCCTTGTTTCGTAGTTAGTAAATTTGTTTTAATGCTTTGAAGTAAAGTATTAAAACAAGTATTAGTATTTTTCTTTTTAATAAAATTATGTAGAATTTCCATGTTATATAATTAGACAAATTTAACATTAAACATACAGTATATACGAAGGAGTATGTGTATTATTTAAACAAAAAAGTGCTAACAAGTTTGCAAACGAACTTGCTAACACCTATACAAAATAGACATAAATTATCGCTGATATGTCTTCCTCAATAATAGCCATAATCAATTAGAACACACTAGTACGAAACGCTCATAAAACCATTCTTAATATCAAGAATATAATCATCCAGATATTCCTTTACTTTTAAGACGGAAACGAGGCATGATATTGATTTCTACCTCAGAGTTTGCGTCAAATAATAAAAAAATACGGTTTGTAAAACTAAAAATACAACAAGCTACAACCGGTATGAAATGGATTAAAATATTTAGAAATTTAAAAGATGATTTTCAAATAGGGAGAGAGGTGGATTTAGACCATATTCTCCAATATCCGAAAGATTATATTGTAGGGGAAAATAAAAGGGTGTTATTTCCATACAATGAGAGAATTTATAAAGTTCAAGGTACTAAAATAGAACCGGGTATAAAAGTAAAGGAAAGAGAGTATTTATTTAAAGAATTTCAGCGTAAATTCTCTTATTTCACAATACTTCCAGAATGTAAAAAGATAGCAACAAATAACAAAAATGAATTATTTCCTTTATTTGCACCAAAAGGATTAGAGACATTAACATTAGAAGTTTGGTCTGAAAATATAGTGCTGGAAATAGAACAAGCATTACTTGAGAGTCAAATTGTTTTGACTAAAGTTGGTGAAAATTCTTATGTATTGAATACAGATTTTCCAGTGTTATTAAAGATTGTGAGATACAATATTGAAAAGGTGTTACAAAATCCATATAAAATGCAATATTGCCAAAAATATAAAACAAATCTTGTAGATGATGTTACGAAAGCTGTCTATGCTACCGCGGGCGAGCGCAGTGATGCGACATTAGCATTAATCGCATTGAAAAATTGTGATGGACGAGAAAAAATTGATCCAAAACAAATCATTAGAGAGGGATTTGCACGAGCAAACCGTATTTCAACATTTATTAATTTATTTATAGGCCAAAGTGTATCGCGTAAAACAATTGTAAATAGTGTTTTTAGTTTATTAGAGCAAAAAGGATTTTTGAAGCGTAGTTGGAATAAGATAAATTTACCTTGTATATATGTTAATTTATCAATTGAACGAATATCGAAATTTGATTTCTTACCTATTCTTTCAAAAATAAAAGGAAAAGAAATTTTATATAAATTATATGGGAATACAGAATGGCAAACGATTGATTACGTATTATTAAATATAAATAAACATAATGCATTTTTACCACAACCATCAAAGAGAAATGATATGGGAGCTCTTTTTAAACAATATGTTTCCGAAACATTAATGGAAATTGTAAAATATGCAAAAGAACAAAATGAACAAGTTTACTTCATTGTAGATGCAAATTTGAGAAGGTATTGGATAAAAAAGTTACAAAATAAAGAAATTAATACAGATATTTTACCTGATATTGTTCCAGAGGTGTTAAAGGTTCCAAATTTAAATATTATTAGAATAAATACAGGTTTTGATGTACCAAGTTACGGTGTAATAGAATGTGATGATGCTCTAGATAGCATTGGCTTATATGCAGATCAAAAAGGGATGTATTATAGCACTGGTGAATATTCACTTAATTGTAGTGGGATTTTTCAGCGATATATACTTGAAATTCTACCATTAGGTGTAAAACCTGTAGAAAGGGATTATATCGCTAAAATGATACATTACATGTGCTGTAATTCTAGTATGCTTTCGAAAAAGAATGTACACATGACATATTCCATGCATATGGAAAAGGTAATAAAGAGTTATATTACTGACATAGATGCAAGAGAGTTTAAAGAATTTGATGATGAATTGGATGTAGATGTAATAAAAGTAGAAAAGAAAGATTCAATTATTCTACTTTAAATACTAGTAAACAAATCCTGCTCGTTATATCGATCAGGATTTGTCATTTTTTCATGTAAATAAGGATATCCTTTGTCAAGTATCTTTTCGTTTACATATTTACTTTATGTGCAGACAGGATTAATATGTTTTTTAGAAATACAAAAACTATTTCATATGGAAAAACGATTTTTATTAATTGAAAAAATTTGAAAGGAATGGGGAATTGTGAAGAAATTAGATGTGCTCTTAATGCTACTGAGCGGCCTCTTTCCAATTGCAGGACTTACAAAGCAAATCCCTCTAGAACAATCTATATATATTGGAGGACTTTTATTTTTTACTAGTTTCGGTAGTTATTTTGCTAAAAAGATGTATTCACGTATATGCAGTTGGATAGCGTATGCGCCATTTATAACATTACTGTTAGTTATTTGGCATCAAGATATTTCAACAAGCTCAATCATAGCAAATGCGAAAATTGCTGCATGTGTCGCGTTAATTCCATGTTTATTCCGTTTTCGTACATATGGACTTACTTTGGGCTTATTCTCATTATGGGCCGCTTTACTATGGGATATAAAAGAAGTACAGTCGTTAGTCATACTTGAACGCATAACGAGTTTAATGACAAGCCATTATGTATATATATTACTATTAATTGGAGGACTTGTAATAGGAGGATTACTTGCGATGTTCATTCACCGCAAAGAGAAAGATAATAATAAAGAAAATATAAATCTACTTGGACCAAAAAAGAAACGCAAAAGATTATCATTTAAGATTCGTCTTCCAAGATTACCGAAATTAAGGATGAAACTATTTAAGTTTGGTGGGAAAGAATCTAAAAGTAAAATGCCAGAAAAAATCCATGAATATAAGTACGAAGAACCAGTTGCAACATATGAAATGACAGAGAAAATAGATCCATACAAAGAAAATGCAGTTCAAGGTCAAACAAGGATGGAACGCCGAAGAAATAGGTATAATGCATAATGAAGTTTAATAACCCCGTAATGACTTATCTTAATATTGATAAATCATT
Source organism: Bacillus sp. ISO11 (assembly GCF_003458115.1). Taxonomy (NCBI): domain Bacteria; kingdom Bacillati; phylum Bacillota; class Bacilli; order Caryophanales; family Bacillaceae; genus Bacillus; species Bacillus sp. ISO11. Next base: position 107,790 of record NZ_QXCO01000009.1, read on the forward strand.
ACGGTTTTTTTATGTAATGAAATGAAGGTTGCTATTGCGGAGGGGAATAGCATATTTTATAGATAGGAACTAAAATAAGGGGAGGATAAAATGCTTATCATTACATATATATCTGCTTGCATATTATTCTTAGTTAGCTTTTTACATGTATATTGGGCTTTCGGAGGTAATTGGGGGACAAATAGTGTTATTCCAACTAAATCAGGGGAAAAGGCGTTTACACCTCGCGCCGGAATGACATTGTTCATTGCATTATTATTAAGTATGGCAGCAATAATTTTGTTGCAACAAGCAAATATTGTTCATTTTGCAGTTCCTAATGTTATTATTCAAGTCGGTTCCTGGATTTGTATGATTGTCTATTCTATTAGAGTGATTGGTGAGTTTAACTATTTTGGTATCTTTAAACGACAAAAAGATACGCACTTTGCAAGAATGGATACCGGTTTATATATTCCACTTTGTGCATTTTTATCTTTATCTTTCTTATTAGCAATAATTTTGTGAGTGAATAATAGTAGTTTCTTTTCTCAACATATATGTAAACGTGAGAAATCTAAGAGTAAATAAAAAGGATGTAAGCGCCTTCTTGTCGAAATGTAAATTATTATGAAAGGCGGTGACACTATGAAGTATGTAAAAGTTAGTATGAATGGTGGAAGTGAACATAAATTCTCAATGACTTTAGATCGGTTTAAAGAACTTATTACTACAGAGAATGGGATATTAGAAAATAAATTAGTATGTATTGAAAATGTAATGATTAATCCTACTAATATATCTTCTGTAGTTGAAAAAATTGGTGTACCGGCTAAGTTTATGGAAGCTTAAAATGTTAGATAAAAAACATCCATTAGGGATGTTTTTTAATTTATAAATATGATAATCGTACAGTAAATATTTGAGTAGATTTTATAGCAATGACTATGCATATATTAAGTACCTGAACATGGTTCTTAATACATGCACGAAATAATAAGTACAAGCATATATTATATAGTAGGACAAGATCTTCGTGTCCTACTTAATACTCAGAAAAAACCTCTAATCACATAAGAGCATCCAATTGCAGGGTGCTCTTATTTTTTATGAAAATCTACTACGAGTCTTATTTTATAGTAGGATGCAATAATAAAGGGCTATTTTGAAATAGTGTTCTTTAGCCTTTAATGTTAAATTTATCTTTAACGTTAATAAATATTAAAAATAATATGATAGCAGAAATTAAGTTAGATAAGTAGAAATTTTGATGAAACAGTAGTTCGAAGATGACATAGAAAGTAACGAATAAGGCAATAGCAGGTAGTATGCAAATAAATATAAATCTCCAATTTTTTAAGTAATGTTTATAATTAGTAAGTACTTTCTCCATAAATATAGCTCCTATATTTTTGTTTTTATATAATTATACATTTAGATACAAAGATTTTCAAAGTAAAATATTTAGCAATTCAAAAATATAAGGAGAGCTTTTGTTGAAAATCCAGATTGCTGTAGCAATCTGGATTTGACTTTAAAGAACTATACTAAAATGATACACTATAATCTACGTTATTTTTGAAATGAATAGAGGGATTTGTGTGATAGATAAAATTAAAAATGCTGTAGAGGATATGTACGAAGATGAGGCTAAAGATTTACTTCAAAGTATTCTCATACAGTTAAACTTATTAGAAGAAAACTATAGTGAAGATACAATTAAAAATTTGATGGATATTCCGAAACAATTAACGAGTAATCCTACTTATAAAAGGAATGTAAAAGAAAGTACGCACGTACATATTGCTTTTGATGATTCAACGGCTGGTTGCTTAAAATATATGTTAAGTCAAGAAGAATTATTTGAAGAGAGTGTTGTTGCTTTTTCGGAATTCTTTTCAATTGGACCGATATATAGGTTGCATACGAATGAGGGGCAACTAGTAAGACAGAAGTGGTTAATAAATAACTTAACTGCTTATGATAGTTATTTTGAAGAAGAATATTTATCAAGATTTATAGCAACTATAGAAGAACTACATACTATTCCTGTTGAAACGCCTATTACAATTTGGAAGGCTGATAATGCACATGAACATGTAGGCCTAAGTTTTGTAATGGCACAATTAAAGGATAAGAAAAACATTCGAGTTATTAATACGTCTGAAGCAAGTAGAGAAATATTAAAACAAGAGTATGATATTCGTGGAACGGGAGAATTACCACCTGAAAGTTTAGCTCTATTCCAAAAAAGTTTTATAAAGCTACCTTATTTAACTGAAGAGAAGCGTATGAAGTTTGAAAATGAGTGGGATAGATTATCGGAAAGCATAGAATGTTTAAGAGTTTGGAAAGAAAATGAAGTGCATTCTGTACAGGAAGATTATTTTGATCAATTTATAATTGAATGCGCGAAAAGTGTGGGTGCTGATCGAGAGTTCCTTAAAGCTCCTAGAGTAATTGGTGAAGCACTTGGTCTTGTTGAACAGTTAGTTGGAGATACTTTCTTAGAATATCGCTTGAAACAATTAATTAAACAAGAAGTATTTGAATTTGAAGGTTCGTTAGATGAAATGCGTTTTTATAGTGTGAAGTTAAGGAAATAATAAACACATTCTATTTTTGAAAGGCTCGTATTTTTAATAATACGAGCTTTTTAAGTTGAATTTGGGCTATACATAAGCTTCCCAGAGAGGGCATATCACATATGAATGGTAAAGGTAATGAATGAAAAGAAGGTGATTTGTTAATATGTATAACCAACAAAATTATCCATATGATCAAGCGATGTATTATAATCCACATGACTACGGGTATGAACCTACAAATGAAGTGAGAGATATTGAACAAGAAGATTACAGACCAGATGATGCAGAAGATGCTCCAACGTCACCACCTCCGTCACAAGCGCCGTCGTTACCGTCTACATTTGCTTCTCCAGCACAACCAGGTAATATGAAATCATGGATGTGTAACTGTCTAGGAAGATGGGGCTATTTACGCTTACATCGTCCTGGTCCTTTCGGAAGAGATTTATGGTTCTTCCCGACTGAAGTGAGAAGAAATGGAGTGTCAGGTTACACGTGGCAAGGTGGTCGTCGTCGTAAAGTAAGTTATCGCTATCAACAAATTAGTAATTTTATGTGCTTCGCATAAAGAGAAGTGGGAGAGTGAAACGATTTTACTCTCTCACTTTTTTATTTTTCAATATACGAAGTAAGATTTTGATTAAAAATTTACAATTTTCACGTTTTTATTAGAGTATAATGCATATGTTGGGTTGATTTTCAAAAACAAATGAGAGTGAGGGAATACAATGTCAATGAAAAACAAAGTTGGGTTAAGCATAGAGGATGGCATTAATTTAGCTTCAGCTCAGTTTAAAGAAGATGCGTATGAAATTTATAAAGAATCGCGAAAAAAACAACCTATATTATTTGTAAACCAAGTTGAAATCGGTAAAGAATGGCTCATTACTAGATATGAAGATGCTCTGCCACTTTTAAAAGATAATCGTTTAAAAAAAGATTGGACAAATGTGTTTTCTCAAGATATAAAGAACATGTATCTTTCCGTTGATAATAGTGACCACTTAACAACACATATGCTAAATTCAGATCCACCTAACCACAGTCGTTTACGATCTTTAGTTCAAAAAGCTTTTACACCGAAGATGATTGCACAATTAGACAAAAGAATTGAGAGAATAGCAGATGATTTGATAAGTGATATAGAGCGAAAAGGTACATTAAATCTTGTGGATGATTATTCATTTCCATTACCGATTATTGTAATAAGTGAGATGCTCGGTATTCCAAAAGAAGATCAAGCGAAATTTAGAATTTGGTCTCATGCTGTTATTGCATCACCAGAAACACCTGAAGAAATAAAAGAGACCGAAAAACAACTATCTGAGTTTATTACATATCTTCAATATTTAGTTGATATTAAACGAAAAGAGCCAAAAGAAGACTTAGTGAGTGCTTTAATACTTGCAGAGAGTGAAGGGCATAAACTTAGCGCTCGGGAACTATATTCAATGATAATGCTATTAATTGTAGCAGGACACGAGACGACAGTGAATTTAATTACAAATACGGTATTAGCACTTCTTGAAAATCCAAATCAATTACAGTTATTAAAAGATAATCCAAAACTAATTGATTCGGCTATTGAGGAAGGATTGCGTTATTATTCTCCAGTTGAGGTTACAACTGCAAGATGGGCAGCGGAACCTTTTCAAATTCACGACCGAACAATCGAAAAAGGAGATATGGTTGTCATTGCCTTAGCTTCTGCAAACCGTGATGAAACTGTATTTGAAAACCCAGAAGTATTCGATATTACTCGGGAAAATAATCGTCATATTGCCTTTGGTCATGGTAGCCATTTCTGTTTAGGCGCTCCACTTGCGAGGTTAGAAGCAAAGATTGCTATTACTACTTTGTTTAATCGAATGCCTGAACTACAAATAAAAGGGAGTCGTGAAGAAATTAAATGGCAAGGTAACTATTTAATGCGTTCTTTAGAGGAATTGCCTTTAACTTTCTAGAATAGTTAAAAGGAGACATGCATACATCGAAAATGATTTACATAGAGTATGTATGTGTTATTTAAATTCGAAACGGAAGGGTGAAAACATCCCAATGATCAACTAATTCTATTTGTAAGAGATCTTCGTTAAAAAACGAAATATTCTTCTGAATAGGGTTAGTCTGTACATTTATAGAAAAGGGATGTATTTCGCTCTGCGAATATATAGTCTTTTTATATGATTTGTGCTGCCTCCTGTTCAGAACATGAAATAGGAGGCTTTTTTATGTCGACAAATGTAGTAACGAAACAAAACAATGGGGTATCACAAGTATTAAAAAATCGGTTTGTTCAAGGGATTTTAGCATCAGCATTATTTTTACAAATAGGAATATGGGTTCGAAACTTTGCGGTATTACTATATGTAATGGAAATGACAAAAGGTGATGCTTTTGCTATTTCGATGATTTCAGTTGCTGAATTCGCTCCAATTTTTATTTTTTCATTTATTGGCGGTACTTTTGCTGATAGGTGGAAGCCAAAGAAGACAATGATATGGTGTGAAACGTTAAGTTCCATTTCAGTATTCGCTGTATTAATTACGCTTATGTTTGGAACGTGGAAAATTGTGTTTTTTGTGACACTCATCTCTGCAATCCTTTCACAGTTTTCACAACCATCTGGAATGAAATTGTTTAAACAACATTTATCAACGGAACAAATTCAATTAGCAATGTCTATATATCAAACGATATTTGCAATATTTATGGTATTAGGACCAATACTAGGGACATTTATCTTTCATAGTTTTGGAATTTATATTTCAATCATCATAACAGGTATCTCGTTTTTACTTGCGGCAGTTGTATTGTTATTCCTTCCGAAAGATCTTGAAAACGACGTAGAAAAGAAAGGTATCACTCTGTTGCAGGAGATGAAGGATGGTATTAAGTATGTCAAAAAGAAAAAAGCATTAACTTTGCTAGGGCTTTGTTTTATGGCTGCAGGACTAGGTATAGGATTAATTCAGCCATTAGGTATATTTATTGTGACTGAGCAGTTAGGATTATCAAAAGAGAGTTTACAGTGGCTACTAACAGTAAATGGTGCGGGAATGATTGTTGGCGGAGCATTAGCAATGGTATTTGCGAAAAACGTTGCTCCGCAAAAGATGTTAATTATCGGTATGCTTGGTCAAGCAATTGGTATTGGCATTATAGGATATTCTACAAATTTATGGGTGACACTTACAGCGCAGCTTTTTAGTGGTTTAGCTCTTCCTTGTATCCAAATTGGTATTAATACGCTTATTATTCAAAATAGCGATACCGATTTTATAGGTCGTGTAAATGGTATTTTAAGTCCGCTTTTTACCGGTTCAATGGTAGTAACGATGAGTATAGCTGGCTCATTAAAAGAGATGTTTTCATTAAGTATGATGTATGAAGGGACGGCTTTACTTTTTATAATTGGATTATTGTTTATTTTACCTATATACAATTTAAAGCCAGTAATAGCGGTAGAAAGTGAAATAAGTGGTAAAGGAAGTGCTATACAAAATGAATCCTAATCCAAATGTTAAATACCCTATTGAAGGCAATCAAAACGTTCAATTTATAAAAAATATAATAACAAAACCTAATATACTTGTTGGTGACTATTCTTATTATGATGCGAAAGATGGAGAAACATTTGAAGATCGAGTATTACATCATTATGAATTTCTTGGAGATCGCCTTACTATTGGAAAGTTTTGTTGTATTGCATCTGGAGTTAACTTTATTATGAACGGAGCCAATCATCGGATGGATGGATTTTCGGCATATCCATTTAATATATTTGGAAATGGGTGGGAGAAGTATACACCTAGTTTGTCTGATTTACCTTATAAAGGTGATACAGTTATAGGAAATGACGTTTGGATTGGTATGGATACAACAATTATGCCCGGAATAAAAATAGGGGATGGTGCAATCATTGCAGCTAAATCTGTTGTGACTAGAGACGTCGCACCATATACAATTGTTGGTGGAAACCCTGCAAATAAAATAAAAGAGAGATTTTCAAATGAAATAATTCAAGAATTATTGCAAATTCAATGGTGGCATTTTGATATTGAAAAAATATCTGGAAATATTGATGCTATTGTACGCGGAGATATTGAACCATTAAGAAAGCTAAAAAGGGAATGAAAAATGGATGACAAATAGTATCATACCTCCGAATTTTGTTAATGATAATAGAACAAGGAGGTGTGATACTATGGCACAAGACGTTTTATGTGAAGTAAACAACTGTAAATTTTGGGCGAACGGTAATAAATGTAGTGCAGAGGCAATTTACGTAGTAAGTCATAAAGGTAAACATGCATCTACAACGGAAGAAACAGATTGCAAAACATTTGATCCAGAAGTGTAAATTCTTTAAGGGTAGCCAAATCGTGGTTGCCCTTTTATTAATGATAGTATTGATAATAAATATCATTTTCATTCATTAATTTTAGCTTTTTTTGTTATTTTTTCATATTTTCTTCATAAGTGATGTAATCCAACTCAATTCATGTTCAATTCGTGATTTACTAAATTCAATGACTTCAGTAATAAAGGCTGAGGTAACCTCTAGAGACTGAATAGCGGTAAGTTGACTATGTAGTACGTTTTGACGTACAGTCAAAATCTCTTTTCTAGCTTCATATTCAAGTTTTTCAAATAGCGCGATACGAACAAGAAATTCTGCATTATTTGTCGCAAGTTTTTCGGGAAACTCTCGTAACATTTCAGAAAAAATTTCTTCTCCTGTTTCTGTTATATCGTACATATTTCGGTTTGGTTTTCCAACTTGTTTATGTATTTTTTTCGTTATAGCACCCATATTTTCAAAGCGCCGAAGGGCAGGGTAAAGCATGTTGTGATTTAATTCAAAATTCTCACCTAAACGATTTTGAACATTTTTTTTGATTTCATATCCATGTTTTGGTCCGGTCGTTAATTCTGCTAGTAGTAAAATATCAACGTACATAAAAATCCCCCTTATATATTTCTCAAGTTCTCTAATGAAAAATCCCCTTTAGTATATGTTAAAATAACATATGATAGTTTATACAACTTTGAACTGCCGACCTATCACTTTTATTGTAAAAGAAAAGGGAGGAAAGAACTATGGCTTCACCTGAAAATGTTATTTTAGTTCATGAAATTTCAAAGCTGAAAACAAAAGAAGAATTATGGAATCCATATGAATGGTATCGTTTGATGAGGGATAATCACCCAGTTCATTATGATGAAGAGCAGGATGTATGGAATGTTTTTTTATATGATGATGTAAATCGTGTTTTATCAGATTATCGCTTATTTTCAAGTAGAAGGGAGCGCAGACAATTCTCAATCCCTCCTTTAGAAACTAGAATAAATATAAACTCTACAGATCCACCAGAACATCGCAATGTACGTTCCATTGTTTCTAAGGCATTTACTCCAAGAAGTTTAGAACAGTGGAAACCTCGAATACAGGCTATCGCAGATGAACTTGTACAACATATCGAAAAATGTAGTGAAGTTAATATCGTTGAACAGTTTGCTGCACCTTTACCTGTTACCGTTATTTCTGATTTATTAGGAGTCCCAACAACAGATCGTAAAAAAATTAAAGAATGGTCTGATATTTTATTTATGCCGTATAGTAAAGAAAAGTTTAATGATCTGGATGCTGAGAAAGGGATAGCATTAAATGAATTCAAAGCATACCTTCTACCGATTGTTCAGGAAAAGAGATATCATTTAACCGATGATATCATTTCTGATTTAATTCAAGCTGAATATGAAGGCGAAAGATTAACCGATGAAGAAATTGTAACCTTTTCATTAGGTTTACTAGCAGCTGGGAATGAAACCACTACAAATTTAATTATTAATAGCTTTTATTGCTTTTTAGTAGATTCACCTGGAATTTATGAAGAGTTAAGAAAAGAACCTAACTTAATTTCAAAAGCGATTGAGGAAGTATTACGCTATCGCTTTCCTGTTACATTAGCCCGGAGGATTACAGAGGATACAAATATATTTGGTTCTTTAATGAAAAAGGATCAGATGATTGTTGCGTGGGTTAGTGCAGCGAATTTAGACGAGAAAAAATTTTCACAAGCCTCTCAATTTAATGTACATCGAACAGGAAATGAAAAGCATTTAACCTTTGGGAAAGGTCCTCACTTTTGCTTAGGAGCATCACTTGCACGTTTAGAGGCTGAGATTGCATTAACTACCTTTATAAATGCTTTTGAAAAAATAGAGCTATCTCCATCTTTCTGTTTAGAAAAATGTATATTGGAAAATGAACAAACATTAAAATACTTACCTATTCGATTGAAAGCTAAATAAAAATCTTAACAAGGTGCATACATTTGCATCTTGTTTTTTGTTTCTCAATTGTGAGTTTTCGGTAATCACCTTAATATGGAATTGTATAAAACGTAGAGGAGGATTCTTATGTTGACTTGTAATGGAAGTAAATCATTTCAAAAGTTTATTAAAGGTGTTACAGATCTTATGGAAAACGGTTTATTTGAAGAAGAAATAGTGTGTGGCATTGAAAAGTTACTAGAAGAACTTTTAGAAAAGAAAACATGGCTTCCGTTAGATAAACAGAAGGCCAATTTGACTCAATATGCACGACATTTATTGTATGAAGATCCGCTCAAACGTTTTGAAGTACTAGCTCTCGTATGGAAAGATGGACAATCTACACCTTTACATGATCATGACGGCACATGGGGAGTAGAAGGCGTTTTTTCAGGAAGGATTATGGTGCAGAACTTTATACAAACGAAACAACTTGGAAATTCACTTGTTTATTTAACACATACAGGAAATCTTTATTTGGGAGAAGGAGAAACAGATAAAGTAATTCCACCAGCGGATTGTCATATTCTTGAAATTAGCAAAAATGAAAGCGTTATTACGATTCATGTCTATGGAAAACGGTTAGAAAAGTTTAAAGTATATATCCCAACTGAAGAAAAAAATGTGTACATGTGTGAGACAAAATACATTAGTTATAATTCATAGTTTAAAATCCAAAGCTTTTTTAAAAAGAAAAGCTTTGGATTTTATTTTTAATTATTTCTTGACCTGAAACGCTTTTCATAAATTATAAATAAGAAGTACCTCACGAGGATTGTATGAAAACGATACCTAATAATTAATTAGAACTCGTGTATTTATAGAAAGTGGTGAAGAAATAATGAAATTAATCGCAATTGATTTAGATGGAACTCTTCTTTCGGGGAATAAAATGATAAGTAAAGAAAATGCAGAAGCAATTCGAACATGTCAAGAAGCTGGCCATGTTGTAGCAATTTGTACAGGACGTTCAATTGTTGACATTGAGCGATTATTGTTAGAAGTTGATTTAGAGTGTCCAATCATTGCGGAAAATGGTGCTCTTATATATAAAGATAAAAAAATGATGAAGAGATATCCAATTCAAAATATGCAGGCACTTGAAATTGTAGAATATCTTGAAGAGAATGGTTTATATTATCAGCTCTATACTGATAAAGGTGTGTATGTACCGGATTATGGAGTAGAGAGTGTACGTAATGAAATTGAGCATGTGAAGAATTCAAAAGAAAATTTCGACTTGAAAGAGTTAGAAACAATCGCAGCATTATATCTTGAGCATACAGCGTTTCATAGTGCGGAAAGTTGTAAACCAATTGTAGAAACAGATATACATGTGCATAAACTATTACCATTTTCTTATGAAATTGAGAAATTAAAAAAACTCAAAGAAACATTTCTTCATAATACAGATTTAGCAATTACATCTTCATATTGGCACAATTTAGAGATTAATCATCGAGATGCTCAAAAAGGGAATGGATTATATACTTTAGCAGAACATCTTAATATTCCGGTTGAACACACTGTAGCGATAGGTGATGGGCTAAACGATGTTTCTATGATGGAAAAAGCGAACATATCAATTGCAATGGGGAATGCAGTAGAAGAAATAAAAGCAATGTGTAAATACGAAACGTTATCAAATGAAGAACATGGTGTGGCACATGCTTTATATAAATATGTAATGTAATTAAAAAAGAAAAAAGAATCCAAATGGATTCTTTTTTCTTTTTTATTAGGGGTAAGGTATTCTATGAGATTCATAGAAGCCTTATTACATTTTATTATATAGAATATATTGGAATAAATGTTTATATTTTTCATAAAAATTGTGAATATTTTATGAACTTTATACTTATAGCATGTTTATACCGCTATTAGTAACGTGTATGACTCTCAAGTGAAAATTCAGTGAATGTAAGGAGGAATTCAAGTTACTAGACAATAAGTGAGGAATCAACGAAATATATACTAATTAAAGGTATATTCAGTATATATATTCTTTTCTTATTTTAATTGAAAAATAAAATTTGTTCGAATAATTATTCTACAGCTATATACCTACACTAGCTTTCTTCGTATAATGGAGAAGTATGAATTTTAGATTTGTATTAATTTTACATATTGAGGTGAAAAAGGAATGAATTCGCGGCTAATGGAACTTATTGATGTGAGTACAATAGAAACCATGGCAGAACAATTTTATAAATTAACTAATATATCACATCAACTTCTTGATGCTGAAAAAGAATGTGTTTTTTCATTCGGAATGAATGAGATAAAAAAGAGTAAACTTCCAAAGATTGAAATCCCCATTTTCTTATACAATCAACATTTAGGATCTTTTGTTGTATGGTCCAAAAAAAGTGAAATTTTCAGTTGTCAAAAATACTTTGAAATGCTCTCAAGTTTAATTTTAGATGGCGCAATAAAAGTATTTCAAAGTAAAAGTACAACGTTGCTTTCTCGGAAAGAGGAGGAACTACATACGATTTTACAAAACATGCCTGTTATGGTCGATGCGCTTGATTATAATGGAGATTTTGTTTTGTGGAATCGAGAATGTGAAATTGTAACAGGTTATACCGCTGAAGAAATAATTGGAAATCCAAATGCACTGCAATTATTGTATCCTGATTATAATTATCGCCATCAAATACAAAAGAAATTTTTAACTTGTGGAAAAAATTTCAGAGATTGGGAAATGCACTTAACATGTAAAAATGGTGAAATCAAAACAATAATGTGGTCGAATATATCAGAACAGTTTCCTGTAACAGGATATAGTTATTGGGCTGTTGGTGTAGATATTACACATTTAAAAGCGATAGAAGAGCAGTTAAAACAACAAACATCTGAACTGGAATTAATTTTTAAAGCTTTACCAGATTTATGTTTCTTAACAGAAGATGATGGCACAATTATAGATTACAAGGCAGGATCTCCTACAAAGTTTTACGTACCCGCAGAAGCTTTTATGGGAAAAAAGTTTTACGAAGTATTACCATCTTCAGTAGCACAGCAGTTTCAGGAAGCCATTAATCAAGTGAAGGAAAAAGGAACGAATGTAATTGTAGAATATCCACTCACACTTAATGGAAGTATTGATTTCTTTGAGGCTAGGTGCTTACCATTATTACATGATAAAATTATGATTATTGTACGCGACATTACAGAGCGAAAAAAGACAGAAGAATTGCTAAATAAATCAGATACGCTTGCAGCAATTGGTCAATTAGCAGCTGGCGTGGCTCATGAAGTAAGAAATCCTTTAACTGTAATTAAAGGTTTTATACAGTTATTTCAAATTAATAAAGAAGATCAAGAAAAATATTTTGATCTTATGCTCTCTGAAATTGAAAGGATAGAAGCGATCCTGCAAGAATTTCTGGCAATTGCTAAAACAGATGAGATAAATACAGAAAAGAAAAATATTTATCAAATTTTTAAAAATGTCGTATCGTTAATGAATACAAAAGCAATTATGACAAATATTCAAGTTGAACTATTTACGGATGACAAAGATATAATTATTGAATGCTCAGAAAATCAATTGAAACAAGTATTTATTAATATTTTGCAAAATTCAATCGAAGCTATGCCAAATGGTGGGGAAATTTCAATTCACATAAAAGAAATAAATGATGATGGTGTCATCATTCATGTAATAGATGAAGGAATAGGAATACCTGAAGAAAGAATTAAGAGATTAGGTGAACCTTTTTATAGTACGAAAGAAAAAGGGACTGGTATTGGATTAATGTTAAGTTATAAAATTATTGAAAGTCATCAAGGGACAATTAGTATCATGAGCGAGGTTGGTGTCGGGACAACAGTAACTATTTACTTACCGAAAGTACTAAGTAAACAATCTCTTTCTAATTGTGACGACAAATGTATAGCAATACGCACTAGTAGTAATTCTTAAATCAATTAATACCCAATAACAAAGCGATTAGTGAAAACTAAGCTTTTTGTTATTGGGTATTTTTTATATTTAATTTAGTAAACTTTACCTTTTCTTTACCTTTGTTTTAATTTCTATTAAGTTTTAAACATTATATTAATATTTGCACAAAGCAATGTATAGAAATTGTACATTACTTTTAATATAGAAATGTGATTATTATTTGAAATATTGTAAGGAGGAGATTATGACAAGGTGAAAAAGCAAGAGAAGAAAAGTGGTAGAGTAGTACCTCTCCGGTTAAATATTTTATTCCTTTGTGTATTTTTATTATTCTCTGGCATTATTATTCAGTTAGGGAAAGTGCAAATTTTTGATGGAGAAACATATAAAAATGAATTAGAGAAGAGAGAAAATGCAACCGTGGGCCTTTCTGTACCACGTGGGAAAATATTTGATCGTGAAGGAAATCCAGTAGTTGATAATAAGTCTTTACGTACGATTACATATACAAAGGTGAAAGGTGTAAAACAAGAAGAAATATTAAAATCAGCAAGACAACTTGCAGATATTATTGAAATGCCACAAGAAGATATAGATAAGTTAACTGAGACTGATAAGAAAGACTTTTGGATGCAATTGAATCCAGAACTGGCTCAAGACTTAGTATCAAAAAAAGAAATAGATAAGTTCCGAGATAAGGATATTACTGGAAAAGAGCTAGACAAAAAAATAGAAGATTTAAAAAGGAAACGCGTTACAGATAAAAATCTTCAAGAACTAACGGCTAAAGATATAGAAGTGTTAGCTATTAAAAGTAAAATGACCTCAGGTTTTCAAATGGCACCTCAAATTATTAAAAAGGACGTTAGTGAACAGGAATATGCGGTGATTAGTGAAAATTTAGCGAACCTTCCAGGAGTAGACGCATCAGTTGATTGGGAGAGAATCTATGTAAATGATGGATTATTCCGTTCTGTCCTTGGTAACGTTTCAAATGCTGATGAAGGATTGCCACGTGAACGATTAGATTATTATTTAGTGCGTGATTATAGCCGAAATGATAGGGTCGGCAAAAGTTATATCGAACAGCAATACGAAGATGTACTTCATGGTACAAAAAAAGAAGTAAGAAGCATTGCTGATAAACAAGGAAATACTATTAGAACGGAAACGGTTTCGGAAGGAAAAAGCGGTAAAAATTTAACTTTAACAATAGATATGGAATTGCAAAAAAAAGTAGAGGAGAGCATAGAAAAAATATTAAAACAATATAAAGGATCAGAATCAATGTTAGACCGTGCTTTCGTAGTGATGATGAATCCTAAAAATGGCCAAGTATTATCAATGGCTGGGAAAAGGCTTGTAGAAAAAGACGGGAAAATGGAAGTAGAAGATTATGCTTTAGGCACGCTGACAAGTTCATATGAGCTTGGATCAACGGTTAAAGGTGCGACAGTGTTAACAGGGTTTGAAACAAATGCAATAACTCCTGGAACACATTTTTATGATGCACCTATGAAGTTTAAAGGAACTAAGGAAAAGAAGTCTTGGAAAAATTTTGGTGATATAGACGATCTAAGAGCGTTACAAGTTTCTTCAAACGTTTATATGTTTAATATAGCATTAAAAATTGCTGGCGTGGATTATGTAAAAAATAGTTCACTAGATATTAAACAAGAATATTTTGATAAAATGAGGTATTATTTCAGGCAATTTGGACTAGGTGTACAAACTGGTATTGATTTACCAAATGAAACTGCAGGGCAAATTGGAAAAAAAGATAATCAGCCTGGTTTCTTATTAGATTATTCTATTGGGCAATATGATACGTATACACCACTTCAGCTTGCACAATATATTTCGACTATCGCAAATGGAGGATATCGAATGAAACCACAAATTGTTCAAGAGATTAGAGAACAAACCGTTCAAAAAGATGAGGTTGGTAAAGTAGTACAATCAATAGAACCCGTTGTTTTAAATAGAATCGATATGAAACAAGAATATATTAATCAAGTAAAAGAAGGATTTAGAAAAGTATTTCAAGAAGGAGATGGAACAGGAGTAAGAGCGTTCCAAAAAGCACCATATAAACCAGCTGGTAAAACAGGGACCGCACAAACTGTATATGGTGGAGAAAATGCAATTGGGCGAAATGCGAAAGGCGATCGTAGAGAATGTTATAACTTAACATTAGCTGGATATGCGCCATATGATGATCCAGAAGTAGCATTTTCTGTTGTAGTACCGTGGGTTGAAAATGATAAATCGGGCATTAACTCCGATATTGGAAAAGAAGTTTTAGATGCTTATTTTGATTTGAAAAATAAGCGGTTAACTGGTGAAGCGCCAAAAATAGATGCCTCTAAAGAGAATTAAAATGTACGAAACGTCTCTAGCATTCCTGTGAACTAGAGGCGTTTTTATCTGGGAATAGATTAGAAATGAGGTATATATGAAGCTGTTTATTCTAAAATATTGGAGGAACATATGTAGCTACATATTAATTATAATAGGGGTTATTTTTATTAATAAGTCCTTTTTATTTTGTATGGTAGAAGGAATTTCGATGCAACCTACTTTGAATGAAAAAGATTATATACTTGTTAATAAGGTAAACGTCTGTTTATCGTCTTTTCATCATGGAGATGTTGTCATTATAAAAAAAGAAGACGAGCCTACTTACTATGTGAAACGAATTATTGGATTATCGGGGGATAATATACAACTAAAAAAGGATGAGGTATTTATTAACGGTAAAAAGCGTGATGAGTCGTATATACATTTAGATATGTCACAAGTATCCAATCGTTTTTCAAATTTTAGAGAAATAAAAGTTCCTACGCATAAATTATTTGTGTTAGGTGATAATCGTAATCATAGTAAAGATAGTAGGAATACACTTGGACTTATTGATGAGTCAAATATAATAGGTAAAGTAGAAATGGTATTTTATCCATTTGATCATATAAAATGGATAAAATAATTCTATTAACTATTCACGTTTTATAAAATCAATCATATATTAATAGCATAGGACAAGCAGAAAAGCTTGTTCTAACCTCACAGAACACTCCTTATCACGGTTAGGCATCTACATAGGTAGATGCTTTTTTTATGTTGATGACTGAAAATTATTTATCAATATAATGTAGCAAGCATATTAGGACTATTAGGGGAAGATTACTTGTACAAATAACAGTATGCTTAATTAAAACAATGAAATGTAAGGAGTGAGGAATAAGTGCTAAATATTTTAGTGGTTAATTTTCCAGCAGAGGGACATGTAAACCCTACATTAAATTTAGTAAAAGCTTTTACTAAACGAGGGGATAACGTACATTATATTACAACGGCAAACTTTAAGGATAGAATTGAAGATTTAGGAGCTACTGTACATATTCATCCGGATCTATTAAAAGAGATTTCTATTGATGCTGAAACCTCATCTGGGTTAAATGCTTTCTTTCATGTGCATGTTCAAACTTCTTTATATATATTAGAAATTACGAAACAATTATGTGAAAGTATAAATTTTGATTTCGTAATTTATGATATATTTGGCGCAGGAGAGTTAGTAAAGGAGTATTTACAAGTTCCAGGTGTAGTGTCCTCACCTATATTTTTAATTCCGCCAGAATTTTTGAAGACATTACCTTTTCATCCAAATGCAGATATGCCATTCCAACCAGAGGAAATCTCTGAAAAATTACTAAATCAGATGGAACATAAATTTGGAGTAAAACCAAAGAATAATCTTCAATTTATGAATAATAAGGGTGATGTTTGTCTCGTATACACAAGTCGCTATTTCCAACCTAATAACGAATCGTTCGGAGAAAATAACATTTTTATTGGACCGAGTATTTCAAAGCGTAAAACAAATATAAAGTTTCCACTGGAATCACTTAAAGAAAAGAAAGTTATTTATATTTCAATGGGAACACTGCTTGAAGGACTCGAACCATTCTTTAATACTTGTATTGATACTTTTTCAGATTTTGATGGGATAGTTGTAATGGCAATTGGTGATAGAAATGATATTTCTAAAATTAAGAAAGCACCAGATAATTTTATAATTGCTCCATATGTACCTCAATCAGAAATATTAAATGAAGCAGATGTTTTTATTACACATGGCGGTATGAATAGCGTACACGATGCCATTCATTATAATGTCCCATTTGTAATAATACCGCATGATAAAGACCAGCCAATGATAGCGCAAAGATTAACTGAGCTTGAAGCGGCACATAGACTATTGAAAGAACATGTTAATGTGCACACTTTAAAAGAGGCCGTAACAGATGTTCTTTCAAATGAAAAGTATAAACATGGTATAAGAAAACTTAATGATAGCTTTTTAGAATGTGGTGGTTCAAAAGAAGCAATTGCAGTTATTGAATCTCTTTTAAATAAAGTAAAACTTTAATCGGTAGGGATTTTACTACCCATAAATAGCGGGATAAATAGTCGTAATTGTATACAAGCATAGAGGTTCTCACCTTTATGCTTGTATATTCTTATCCAGCAAATTGCACAGCAGTATTTGCGTGTAAAAAAGCAGTATCAAAAACGGGAACAGTAAGATCATTTTGGGAGATAAGTATAGGTATTTCAGTACAGCCTAATAATATACCTTCAGCGCCGTTTTGAATTAATGATTTTGTAATTTGTAATAACTTTTCTTTAGATGTTTCTGAAATGATCCCTCTACTTAATTCATCTAATATGACATGGTGGATAAAGGTTCTTTCCTCTTCATTTGGGATAATTGTCTCAATGTTATATTTCGCTAATCGTGATTTATAGAAATCTTGCTCCATCGTTTGTTTTGTTCCTAATAGTCCGATACGTTTTATACTCTGTTCTACCATTTCTTTAGCACTTACATCACCAATGTGAAGAAGCGGGATAGATATTGCTTGTTCTACTTCCTCGGCAAATAGATGTACGGTATTTGAACACATTAATAAACATTCAGCCCCAGATTTTTCAACTTTCTTTGCAACTGTAACTAGTTCATTTTTCACTTCTTCATATTGATGGTTTTGTAATAAAGTAGTTACTTCACCAAAGTCCATACTATATAAAACTAACTTTGCATTTTGATCGTATTGAGAGAGTGTAAGTGTATTAATATGTTTATAGTATAATGATGTAGATTCCCAACTTAATCCTCCAATCAAACCAATAACTTTCATAATGCATTCCTCCCGAAACGATTTTGAATTTATTATTTCATAATTCCGATAAGAATACAATGATTTAAATGATCTATTTAACGAAAAAATAAAAATAGTAAGAAAAGTGTTGAAATTTACATTCTTTAGTGCCATAATACGAATTACAAATTAATACTTATCCAGAGAGGTGGAGGGAACGGCCCTAAGAAACCTCAGCAACCCCTATGCAATTTTATAGGAAGGTGCTAATTCCGCAGAGGACACGATGTGTTTTTTGAAAGATAAGAGGATTCTTGAACGTGAAAGAAAATGACCTCTTATGTAAGAGGTCATTTTTTTGTTGTATAGAAAGGGAGTGTCGATGCATAATTCATTTTTAAATTAAATATAGAGTAATAAAAGTTGACTAATATGAGAGGGGAATTGTCATGAACAAATTATCAACAAAGTTAGTAGTAGCAATCGGTATTGGAGCAGCATTATACGGGATATTAGGACTTTGGGGATTTTCTATTGCACCGAATACATTTATTAAACCAGCATTAGCTATATTAACTGTTTTTGGAGCATTATTTGGTCCAGTGGCAGGACTGTTAATCGGACTTATCGGTCATACCGTAACAGATACGATTGCTGGCTGGGGTATTTGGTGGGGCTGGGTTATTAGTTCAGGTATTATTGGTTTTTCAATGGGGCTTATTCAAAAAAGAGTTGGTTTTAGTGTGGAAAACGGGTCATTTAACAAGGGGGATATTTCTTATTTAGCAATTACTGGGCTAGTTGGTATTGTCATTGCTATTATATTTGCTGGGGCATTCGATATTATTGTGATGGGAGAACCATTTGACAAAATTGTTATACAAGTATTAGGAGCAACAATTTCCGATGTCATCGTTTTCGTAGTACTTGGATTGCCACTTACAATTGGTTTGGCGAAATCCAATAAGAAACATACACATTTAAAAATTGAAAAGTAGGGATGTTAACATGCAACCAATTATTTCGTTTGAACAATTCACCTTTCAATATGGGCATGCTGTGCAGCCTACTTTAAGTGATATTACCTTTCATATATACCCTGGGGAAAAAGTGCTAATTGCTGGACGAAGTGGCTCAGGAAAGTCGACATTAGCTCATTGTATAAATGGGCTAATCCCATTTTCTTACGAAGGGAATAGTACAGGTAACGTTTTAATTGCCGGTAAAGACCCGAGGGAAGGAAGTATTTTTGAACAAAGTAAACAGGTAGGAACAATTTTGCAAGATCAAGATGCTCAATTTATTGGTCTGACAGTAGAAGAAGATGTAGCTTTTTATTTAGAAAATGAATGTGTAAAGCAAGATGACATGAAAAAAATTGTTTCGGACTCATTAAGAAAGGTGAAGATGCATACGTTTCATAAACAAAGTCCACATGAATTATCAGGAGGTCAAAAGCAAACAGTTTCTCTAGCGGGTTTATTAACAACAAATGCGGATATATTATTGTTCGATGAACCGTTAGCTAATTTAGATCCACTAAGCGCCTTACATACGATAAAACTTATGAAAGATATACATGAACAATATAATAAAACGATTGTTATTATCGAACATAGAATAGAAGAAATTTTAAACCTGGATTTAGACAAAGTTATATTAATTGATGAAGGTAAAGTCATTGCGATAGGAACACCAAAAGAAATCTTAGCGTCAAATATATTACCACGTATCGGCTTAAGAGAGCCTATTTACATCGAAGCATTAAAGAGATTACATTTTGATAGTAATAATGACGTAATATATCCAATGGAAAACCTTCAAAAAGAAAAGGTAAGCAATGTTATAAAAGAGTGGATGGAGAAACAAGTCATATTAAAAGGGAATACTAAAAACAAGGAATTACTTAAAGTGGAGAATTTATCATTTTCATACTCTAATAAACAAAAAGTATTAGAAAATGTAAACCTTTCAATATATGAAGGAGAAATTGTGGCACTGTTAGGACATAATGGAGCAGGGAAATCAACATTAGCTCATAGTCTTATAGGCATAAACAAAATGAAAAATGGGAAAATCTTGTTAAAAGGTGAAGATATTAGTTCTTGGTCTATTCGTAAACGTGGGGAAATCATATCTTACGTGATGCAAAATCCAAATCATATGATTACACAGCCTACTGTTTTTGAAGAAGTTTCATTTACATTAACATTACATAATTTTTCTAAGGAAGAAATTAAGAATAGAGTAGAAGGAACTTTAAAAATTTGTGGTTTATATCCATTTCGTAATTGGCCAATTCAAGCACTAAGCTATGGGCAAAAAAAGAGATTAACAATCGCATCTGTATTAACAACAAATCCTAAACTTATCATATTAGATGAACCGACAGCGGGACAAGATTATTATCACTATAAACAATTTATGGCTTTTATTAAAAACCTAGCTAAAAAGGGAATTTCATTTGTTTTTATCACTCACGATATGAATCTCGCGCTAGAATATACAGACCGTGCAGTAGTTCTACATGAAGGGAAAATTATTGCGGATAATACAGTGTTTGATGTATTAGGCGATCAAGAAACGTTACAAAGAGCCAACTTAAGAGAGAGTTCTTTAACCAAGCTTGTTAAATTTAGTGGGATTGCATGTCCAGAAAAATTTATGGAGCTTTATTTAGACAGTAATAGGAGGGAGGAAGGTGCATAGTACATATTTTCATCGTATGGATGGGGTAGTGAAATTGTTTTTATTTATTTTTTGTATGACGCTTACTTTTTTGTTTTTTGATTTTCGGGTGTTGCTAATATTATTTATTATTGGGTGTATCGGGCTCAGCATTGCTAAAATTCCATTTCGTAAAATTTTAATTGTTTTTAGTGTCATATTTACATTTAGTTTATTAAACTCTGTCATGATTTTATTGATTACACCAACTCATGGATCTGAATTAACTGAATCATATACCGCGTTTTTACATGTTGGATATGCAACGATTACATATGAAACATTATTTTATGCAGCTACACTTTCATTAAAGTATTTTACGTTATTACCATTTACACTTCTTTTTATTTACACGACAGATCCAAGTGAATTTGTAAGTAACTTAAGTAAACTTGGTATTCATTATAAGATTACTTATGCAATAAATATTGCACTACGTTATATTCCTGACATCCAGTCTGAGTATAAAATTATTAAACACGCGCAAGAAGCGAGAGGAGTGGCTTTTGAAAAAGGAGAAGCAAGTTTATGGGTTCGTATGAAGAACCGTGTTTTAATTTTCTGGCCACTAATCATTCATTCTCTAGAAAGAATAGATACGGTTTCAAATGCAATGGATTTAAGAGGATTTGGAAAGAAGGATAAACGTAGATGGTTTTATACAAGTAAGGCGAAACGTGAAGATTTCATCGCTTTATTTGCCGGTATTTTCATATTTATTGTTGCGGTATATTTAAAATTAAACGTATTTCAAAACTTTTGGTATCCATTTTAAAGCACTCTTTAAACGAGTGCTTTTACTTATTTTTATGTAGACATGCTCAAAAAAGGGATATACACATAATGTATAATACGAACCAGTTAAAATGATCAACTACCTATTAGTTTTCAAACCAAAAGGAGGAGAAAATATGAGTTACGGTGGTTCTTGTGGTTTTGGTGGAGGTTTCGCTTTATTAGTTGTGTTATTCATTCTATTAATAATTGTAGGATGCAGCTGCTGGGGCGGAGGATACTAATTTTTAATTAGTCTTCACAAATGTAAACTAAAAAAACATTGAAGATACTTATGTATCGAAACAAATAAAAAAGGAGCGACTATGCTCCTTTTTTATTTGTTTTAATGCGTATTCTTACTATATTTCGGGAACGTAATCGTTAAAGTCGTTCCTTTACTAACGATACTTCTGATTTTTAAACTTCCATGCATCGTCTCAATAATCTTAACAGCAACCATTGTACCTAAACCGGTTCCTTTTGTTTTTGTACTAAAATACGGTTCACCGAATCGATGTATTTGCTCCTGTGATATTCCAACTCCGCTATCTTCAATTCGTATTTCAACTTTACTATTATTGATAGATGAGGAAATATTTAAGGTACCACCATTAGGCATTGCTTCAATACTGTTTTTGATTAAGTTTAAAAAACATTGTTGAAAGTGCTGTTTATTACCAACAATGG
Organism: Bacillus sp. ISO11; assembly: GCF_003458115.1. Lineage (NCBI taxonomy): Bacteria > Bacillati > Bacillota > Bacilli > Caryophanales > Bacillaceae > Bacillus > Bacillus sp. ISO11. The sequence goes on from NZ_QXCO01000009.1 coordinate 129,965, forward strand.
TTGCCTCAGAAAAATCCTGTGTAATATGTATCGTATTCATATTACACAATGGCAATATCATATTAATAACTCGATTTAACTCTTGTTTTACTGAAATTTGATCTAGTTTTTCTGGAGCAGGTTTGGCAAACGTTAAGTAATCATCGATAATTTCTTGGGCACGATTTAACTCTTCAAGTATATGTTTAATATATTCGTCTCTTGATTCAGTAGTTAAATTTTGTGTTTTTAAAAGCTGTGTAAATCCTTTTACAACCGTTAAGGGATTCCTTACTTCGTGCGATATACTTGCAGCGAGTTGGCTAACAATCTCCATTTTTTCCATTTTAATTAATTTTGAGCGCATTAATACAGCATCTTTAATAACTTCATTTATATAAACAATAAATAACATTAAAGTAGTCGGTAATACCATGAAATAAATAATATACAAATTATTCACTTCAAAATCTGATAAGGTTAATACAATTAAAGTTGTAAATATTGCTAGGAAAAAGGTTAAAAACATGGAAAAAGCTACTTTCAGTTTTCTATTATATGTATTAAATTTTGAAGATGCGAGTGCTGTAACGATGAACATTATTCCGTAAACAACAACTGTCAGCATGTTAAAGCCATAAAATAAAAATCTCGTAATTAATAAAATTGTAAACAATATGATACCGACAGGGAATCCACCATAAAGCGTACCTATTATGACCGGAATTTGTCTTAAATCATGAATACAACTTTCATCCATATAGATAGGGTATCGCATACATAAAATAAGCGGGATACTAGAACAAAGGGTAATCAGTAGTATTTTATATTTCTTTAAATAGTGCCGGCTATCATATATGAAATAAAAAACAAATATACTACATAAAATGTATAGAAGATTATTTAATACGTTTTGATTAATATAAACAAAGTCCATAATATTTGCCTCGTTATTCTGAATTTACTTAACATATGTATTATACATAATAACATATGTTAAGGTGAATAAACCTTGTTAATACAAGATTAGTTTGGCTTTTTGTTATAAAATGCAAACATTCTACAAACGTTAGCTATCCAAAGATATTTTTACCAAAATTTTTTACTCCTTCTTCCTGCATGTTCGGTAAAACATGAGAATAAATCCTAAGAGTTAATGAAATGTCTGTATGACCTAATCTCTCACTGATAATTTTAGGATTAACTCCTTGTTTCAATAGTATAGTTGCGTGTGGATGTCTTAAATTACGAGTTTTAATTTTTTCACTGCTGCATTTTTTATTTCCTTATAAAACTTTTCCCTGAAAGCATTTCTGCATAACCCCCCACCTGATTTATTACAATTAATTAAATCTAAATCTTGATAAGCAGAACTGATTGGTAATAAGAAACGTTTGCATGAGATTCTAAATAAATATAAAAATACTAAAGGAAAGTAAGGTATGAAAAAACAGGTGTTTCAAGAAAAGTGGACGAGCTAGGTCGTGTAGTAATTCCAGTAAGAGTTTATTTGGGAAGTGGCTTTTAAAACTGATGTTGTTGAGTACATGTGGTAGTAAAAGGTAGATGGACATATGAAAAAAGTAGAAATTGATGTTAGTAGCAACAAACTTTTAATAGTTTAGGACGAAAATGTAACAGTAGTCAATCCACCAATGAGCGGATTTGGTGAGCAAGTCGCGGTTTAGATAAACGGTAAGGTTGATCGTGTAGATACTAAGTTTACTGAAAAGATAAAATGATTATTTTTAGAAAGATACCCAGACGGATTTAGTCGAGAAGCTAGTCAAAATCACGTAGATGTGAAGTGAAAATCGTAAAAAAAGAGTCATGAGTGGAAAGGCTCATAGCTCTTTGTATAAGGGTAATGGTTTTATAGGTAAATATTATTATTAAATTCTAAAAAATTCAATGTTAGTAAATTAATTGGTATGTGATTTGAGTTTTATAGAAAGAGATCAGCTAACAACAGCTAGCTGATCTGCAGGTTCTGTAAGACAAAACAGAAAAGAATATTAACAGAATATAAAAGTTTATCCTGGTTGTTTGAACGTAGTTAAAGAAAGAATATCACATACTATCAATTTTAATAAAAACTATCTGTGGCTTTCACTTCTTTATTTTATTCACAAATAGTTCCAGTAGCTATTCCGGTTGGAGCGACACCTACTGGGACATTAGTGATAACAGTATTCGTAGCAATATCAATAACGGAAACAGTAATACTAGCTTGATTTGTAACATATGCTCGAGTGCCATCAGGTATGATGGTTACTTGATCAGGGGATAAACCAACAGAAATTGTATCAATCACAGTATTTGTCGCCACATTTATTACCGATACATTATTGCTAACTTTATTTACAACGTAAATAAGGTTTCCACCCGGTGTAATATCTATGCCAACAGGTTCGGTACCTACGTTAATTGTATTAATAACTGCATTGGTAGCGGTGTTAATAACAGAAACCGTATTGCTGTTTTGATTCGTGACATACGCACGAGTACCATCTAGTGTAAACACGATTATTCTAGGACGAATACCAACAGGGATGGTAGCAATAACTGTGTTGGTAGCAGTATTAATGACAGAAATTGTGTTGCTTAATTCGTTTGCAACATATGCAAGGGCACCATTTGGGGAAACAGTAATTCCTTGTGGAGCGATGCCAACAGGAATGGTATTAATAACTGTGTTTGTTGCCGCATTAATGACAGAAACAGTATTATTGCCATGATTTCCAACATAAACAGTTGTGTTATTTGGAGAAACAGCTACACCTATTGGGTTAGTTCCAACAGGAATGGTAGCGATAACGGCATTAGTAGCAGTATCAATAACGGAAACGGTATTAGAAAAAATATTAGTAACATAGGCACGAGCTCCATTTGGTGAAACGGTTACTTCAAGTGGTGCATTACCTACAGTAATTGTATCAACTACTATATTTGTTCCGGTGTTAATTACAGATACTGTATCATTTGTAGGGTCATCTATGAGTCCTGCATTTGTAGCATATACTAGGAAATTACATGCAGGTCCGGTTGGCCCGGTAGGTCCGGTCGGTCCAGTAGGTCCCGGTGGACAATCACAATCTCCAGTAGGTCCTGGTGGTCCTTCAGGTCCTTGAATACCTTGCACACCTTGAGGTCCAGTAGGTCCCGGTGGTCCTTCCGGCCCTTGAATTCCTGGCACACCCTGAAGTCCAGTGGCTCCTTCTGGTCCTTCCGGCCCTTGAATTCCTTGTACACCCTGAGGGCCAGTGGGCCCTTCCGGTCCTTCCGGTCCTTGAATCCCTTGGATACCCTGAGGCCCAGTAGGTCCCGGTGGTCCAGGAATTCCCATTCCGGTCCCTGAACCAGTCGGCCCCGGTGGTCCTGGTGGTCCTTGAATTCCTTGTACGCCTTGAGGTCCTTGAGGTCCTTCTGGTCCTTCCGGCCCCTGAATTCCTTCTACACCTTGAGGTCCTTGAGGCCCTTGAGGCCCTTCTGGTCCCTGAATCCCTGGTACACCTTGAGGTCCTTGAGGTCCTTGAGGTCCTTGAGGTCCTTCTGGTCCTTCCGGCCCCTGAATTCCTTGCACACCTTGAGAACCCTGAGCGCCTCTAGGTCCAGGAAATCCTCTAGGTCCAGTGGCTCCAGTCGGCCCCGGTGTTCCGATGTTACTTAATAGCGAACTATTTAAGATTCCTTGTAGAATTAAGTTGAATGTTTGCTGTAATAAGGGGTCTGATATATTTGAACAACTTATAAGTGAAGACAAGCTTTGGAATAGAAATTGGAATAATGCTGAGATTTGAGTGAGGGATGCGGTAGGTAAGGAATTAATTAATTGATTTATAGTTCTTATAACTAAATTTCTATTTGGTGTATTTGGTTGTACTGTTATTAATAAATCATTTAATGCCTGTAATGCTGATTGGAGTATTTGTATAGTTGTTGGATTTGGTGTTGTGAAAAAAGAAAGGATGGCTTGATTTAATTGATTTATTATTTGTAATAATTCTTGTTGTTGAGAATTCGAGAAAAAAACAGGTGTACAGCAATTACTTTGATCACAAGGGGATATAGAAATAAAACAGGGTTGCTGAAATTTATCACACGGATTTTTGGAATTTGATTTTCGATTATATCTCATAAATACCTCCTTTTAAAAATTGAATATTAAGTAATTTTTGGTAAATTATTAGCAACTGAGTTTGTAGGTATATGTTTAATGTGAAATGTTTTTTCCTTCAAAGTATATGCCAATAAAATAGAGGTGTTCATATGGGATATATAACCAATACTTGGTTGTTAGGAGGATGTTGTAATCATAGGAAAGAAAATGAAGGTTACAAAGTTTATAGGCAAGCGATTGTATTTTAAAAAAGCGTTATTGTAATAAAATTTGAAGTTTATTAAAAAGAAGGAATGAAGGAAGATGTAAAAGATTTTGTAAGATCCATAAAAAGAATTCAGTAAAACACTGAATTCTTTTACACGTATTTTTATTTGTTAATCCATTTGGAAATAATAGGAATTTGTTGTACCTATTAAAATATGTACTGTTGGTAATTATAACATGAAAATGGATTGTAATAGAATAATGCATAAAAAAGAACAAGTAATAAATTAAACAAAAGCTTTATTTTATTATAGATAAATAGGTGACTCAGCAATTGTGCTAGCCGAGTCACCTAGTACTATGGAACCAAATAATGTTCTTTTTCTATATGTAGTTATGTGGAGTTCTTAGAGGCTAGCCCAATAGACAGTTAAGGGATAAATAAAATCATTTTAGAGAGTTTTACATTTTATTATGTTAATGCTACAACAGCAAGAGTTAAGCCCAATGTATTTAATGTATTAGAATATGGTCCTACATTAACAGTAAGAGTACTTGTTATACCTAAAGGTGTAGTGAAAATAGCGGGTGCTGATACAGAAGTGAATCCTGCAGTATATCCCAGAGAAGTACCAGAGCCAATGATTGGATTATTATTAAGATACATAGTGATACCTGCCGAATTACCTCCTGGTTGAATGATAACTTGCACTTCATAGATTGCCAAATAGGTTCTTCCACCTTCAAGTAAAAAAGTTGTTGGTGGTGTGAATGAGATTGCCGTACCATTAGAATTTACCACGGTATCTAGTGGAATCGCAGAATTTACAGAGACTATTGATGGGGTAGTTTGAACAACATTTAAACTGTTAGCCGTGGGGGATGGACAAGTGCAAGGTTTGTGAATGTTAGGGTTATTATCATTTTGGTAATTCACAAATAATCAAGCTCCTTTGCGTAAGATAATTTTTTATCCTATATAAAACGTAGCTTTTTTGTATCTAAGTTATTTTTAAAGAGAAGTTGAATATTGTTGGTCAGTTAACTTTTAAAAGCATTTGATACTCTGGGATTTAAAAGTGCATCTGATAAATATATATGAATGTTTTTTAAGGACATTACTGTAAGTTAGGAAACATAATAAAATAGTTATTTTGTTAAATAAAAAAACATGCACAAAAATTGTGCATGTTTAAAAAAGTTATGTCTTGTCTATGTAAATATATGCTTAACTAATATATACCGTGTGTATGTTTGAACAAAATGGTTATTTATTAACAAATATAAAGAGCGCTTTTTAAGATGCTCCATGACCAAGATGTGTATCGATAAGGATACCAAAAGATTAATAATGAGATGATCATGATTATTGTATGTACATTTCTAATGAATGTGAAATCTTTAAATGCAATCAAAAAGAGCACGCATATAAGCATGCTCTTGGACAAGAAAGGTAGATTTCTATGAGTGGATATCTCCATACAATACTATATGCTTGTCCAGTTAAAAGGTGAAAAGTTTTAATGAAATCTTTATTTTATTAATTTGTAGGTTGATACAGTTCCCCAAACGAAAAGAACCAAGTAAAAAAGTCTTTGTAGTAGACCTGCAGGTAAGGGGAAAAGAAAAACAAGTGAGATAATGATTGTTATTACTATTAAGTTTAGTAAGCAGAAATATGTCCATTTTCTAGTTTTTTTAAGATTCTTTGCAAAAATAAATAGTCCTGGAAATACAGTAAGCATACCTATCCAAACTAGAATAGAATGTCCAATTAGGTTTACATCTGCAGGAATTAATCCTGAGACTATAGTGGAAACTCCTATTATAATTATAAAAAATGTTGCTATTTTATTAATTTTTGTTTTTTCTAGATGTTGTGAAATATATAGTACTCCAATACAAAATGTTATTCCATTAAGAATAAAGAGTAAATTCATCCAAAAGTGATTAGGGGAGCATATTTCATAAGGAGCTATTTCGTAGGTGAATTCTCCACAGGTTGTTACACCTAGATCACTCATTGCATGATGCAAATAGTTATAAGATGCTGTAGAAGTGAAAATAAAGAAAGGTTCAATTAAAAAGTATAGGCAAGTTGCAATCCAACTAAATAAGCCAATCCTATTTGATATATACATTAGATGCCTCCTTTGAAAAAGGTATATTTCCGTTGTAGGTGGTTGCATTATCAAAAGTAAAAAATTTCAAGTTGAGAGTCGATAACCATTTTTAATAATATAGGGTTTTCTAGACAAATGTGTTTAGCGGAAAGACGTGTGAAAAATGGATGGGGTATAACTTAACAAAATCGTTATTTGAGAAAAAGGGATTAGTTTAGTTTTGATTCTGCTAATCCTCAACCAATTATAAAAAGCAGGCCGAATATGAGAGGGTAAAAAATACACGAAATTATTATACTAGTTATAACGACTTTTTTTGATGTACCTTTTGGAGCGAAAATAATTAAAACCAGTGATACAAATATTAAATAAATTAAATTACTATCACTATAAAAGGTAAAAAATACGATAATAGTTAACAAATTTGAAATGAAACCGAATTATTTTCTCATTACTTTAGCCTTTCTTGGAAAAATAAATAATCCAGATTATACCATGAATGAATAAGGTTTAAGTAAAATTTTAACAAAAACGTTATTTGAATAAAAAGAAGTTAGATAAGGATGAAGAATAGTCATCTCTTATGCTGGGGAGCTTAACGGATATCTAAATGAATTAAGGATGAGTATATGTTGAAAAGAAAAGTGGTTAGTTTGTTTTTGGGAATTACTATGGTAGTTTTATTTTTAAATCCGTTAGATACCAAAGCGTTTAATATTGATAATCAAGAGTTTTATGATTCTTATAATACTTTATTAGCACCATATGCAAGTCAAGTTATCAGAAGGAAGCTTGGACCAGATCATCAGTATAGTTTGACGGACACAAAAATTATAAAAATTGAACGTTTCCCAGAAGAAAACTTTAATTTTATTGTTACAGTTCAATATAAAACTTATATAGGAGCTCATAACCCTCCGAATGGCATAGAAACTATTACTTTTAATATAAATCCAAGTGGAGTAAAGGTTATAAATTTTGTTCATAAAGATGCTTAAAGAAGAAGTAATATTGTTCGTACATTGATGGAAAGGATATTTGAACTGAAAAATGTTATAAAATTTCATTTTGTAGAAATAAAGAAACTAAAAAAAGAGCACCATGCATCAGTGCCCTTTCAGATAGGAGGTAACACTTTGAGTTGGATACTTAAAAAGTATATGGTATAGAAGAGAAATACGACCTAAAATTTATTATCAACTCAATACAAAAGAGCAGTTAACGAAGGTTAACCGCTCAGTCCACAGAGAAAGGAAAAAGAACATTACAGATGTCAATGTGAATTCAAGCTGTATCAGCCCATTTATAGTATCGGTGAAATATAGAATTTTATTCGTGTGAAACATAAAAAGAGCAGCTAGTAAAAACTAGCTACTCAGCCTTCGGGTATGAAGGGAAATCAGAAACTGTATATACATTATTAACGGAATATTGGGTTTTATTCAGGAGTTAGAGGGAAATGAATAAATTTAGACTGTTCCAACTTGGTTTTGGTCTGCAACATCAGAATCAAATGTGTTTGTTGCACTAACACCGTTAAATGTATTGAGAACAAAAGCAACGTTAGATGAACCTGAACCATTATAAGCTTTTGTATTTTCTTTTGGAGAAACGTTATAAAAATCACCTAAGTTGAAAGAACCGTTACTATTTTGCACAACCATATTTCCGACAATAGATGGCATAGCTTTCACCTTCTTTCCTAGGAAGCATTTAAATTAGTATATGGTGTATGCGTCTAGTGGTTCATCTGAAACTGAGAATTTTGAAATGAAGTTTGATTGAAAATCTAATAAAATAATCCTTTTGAAATTATATAGGTACAATTCACATTTGAGCCGCTTTTTGAATGTAAGAAGGTATTAAATTAATAAAAACGCCTAAAATGGAAAAAACTGTTTTATAAGAAGGAGTGAGAGGATTGGATAATTTAAAGAAAAAGAAACTAAAAAAAGCAATTGCTCGTCGGACAAAGGTTATACAAAAATATGAGAAAGACAGAATAGATAAAGCTTGGAGGAATCTTTTTATACAGACAAGTATAATGAAATAAATATAGTCCGGCTAGAAAACTAGAGGACACCAATTCATTAAAGCAGCAATTCAAGTTGTTTTAATGAATTGGTGCCCTTTTTATTTTGGAAGGGGGAGATAGGAAAATATGAGGGCACTACAAGACTAATTACGTGAGTGGAAAAAGCAATTGAATCAAACAAGAAAGAAAAAAAGATATAGAGTTCAAGTAGTTGTGAGATAAATTGAAAATAGAAATTGATAAGTAAAAAGATAAATAATTAAACATGCGGATGTATTGAATGCAAATGAAATAAAAATTAAATAGGTATATTTTTAATTTTTAAGTTAAGTATAGAGAAGAAATGAATTATCTAGATATTAAGAAAGGATGGATTTTTACAATGAGTTCAAATGAATCAAATTTCAGTTTTACCAGTAACAAAGATATTGTAAAGTACCTTAATGTAAGAAAAGACCCTGTTGATTTAAGAGACAAAATGTTTCGGAGTTACTTGTTTAGTAATGAGGCGGATTTGCCAACGCAAGTCGATCTTCGTCCTAAAATGTCAGGTATAGTAAATCAATGGAATATAGGTTCTTGTACGGCAAATGCAATTGTTTCAGGGTTACGAGAATATCTATTATTACAATCAGGTCGTCCATTTACTTGCTTATCTCGTTTGTTTTTATATTATCATGAACGAGAAATAGAAGGACATATTCAGGAAGATAGTGGAGCGAATGTTCGTGATGGTATGGGGGTTCTTAAAAATATTGGGGTATGCCCTGAAGAGGATTTTCCTTATACCGAGAATTTTAGAGATAAGCCATCACCAAAGGCTGAATCAGATGCTGCACTTTATAAAATTGGAACCTACCATCGTATTCAAGATTTATCGGGATTAAAGGCTGCACTTGCTCATGGATTAGTTGCTGTACTTGGATTTGCTGTACCAAAATCTTTTATGTCAGAAGAAGTGAAAAAGACTGGTATAGTTCCAGTATCAGGAACAGATGATGTAATTGTTGAAGATGGTCAACCAGCGGGACATGCTGTTTGTGCTGTTGGATATGACGATGATAAGCAAACGGTTATTATTCGCAACAGCTGGGGAGAAGACTGGGGAGATAAAGGATATTGTTATTTCCCATATGAATTATTTAAAAATGGAATTGTGCAAGATATGTGGACAGGTCGTTAATTAGAAAAGTGATGGAAGTATGGAAACTACAAAACACGTTATACGTGTTACGGGTAGCATAAAAGAGCTTGAAAAAGATGTAGAAATAAAAGGTGTAATGCATTATCATCTATTAATTAATGATATATCAGTTTTACATACAAGTGGTGCAGAGGTATCGTATAAAGATTATGTACAAGCTATGAAGCAGCATGTGATTTCTTTTGGTAACTATGCATTCTGTCGTTTCTGAAAATGATGCACGCGTAGAAGCCCGTGATTTCTGGAACTGTGGTGACAAGAGTGCAACAGTTTGGGTGGCTGATGTAGAAGTGAAAACAATGGATGATATGCGAGCAGGTACACAGGCTTTTATCGATGAATTATGTAAATTAGGTGCTAAGAAAGTCGGTTTATATGTTGATCATCATATGTATGCACCTTTTGGTTGTGAAATATTTAAACAAAAAAGTGTTAGCAAGTTTGCAAACGAACTTGCTAACACTCATACAAAATAGACATAAATTATCGCTGATATGTCTTCCTTAATAATAGCCATAATCAATTAGAACACACTAATATGAAATGCTCATAAAATCATTCTTGCTATACATGATAATAGTATAAACTCTATATTTCTTTTAATAATTTAGGGCTATATCTTTTCTGCATCAGCCGCTTTTAACCACGCTTCGTAGAATTCTGTAACTGATGCATACCGTTCTGCCCGATTGTCATTTACAGCACGATACGCTACCTTATATAATTCCTTACTTGCTTCCCATTTTATAAAAGAACGATCTTTTTCACCGCCTAAGAGTGAGAAAGCCATTGCTCCCATATTAAATACATTTGTTCTTTCATCAATTATAGCGTTTAGTTCAAATTCCTCTGGTGACATAAAACGGGAGGAACCCCATAGCCGGCCCATTTTATTTATGTAAGGTTTCTTACTGTATAAATCTATATCACAAATTTTTGTTTCGTTTGTATTAAAATTATATAAAATACTACCGTCATAAAAATCTATCGCTACATAATTTTTCTTTTCTACATAAGTATGGAAAGAAAAAATGGAATGTAAAGAATGAATTCGTTCTATAACAGGTAAATGTCTAAATTTATAAAATGGAGAGTTTGGATTTTTATATTTCTCAGGAGGTGGGAAGCGCCAATGCGAATGAAGACATTCACCATCAAACCAATCGAAAATTAATACATATCCAGATTGAACTGGAAAATGATCAATTAATTTTATGAGCGATTCATGCTTTAAATCTTCATAAATAGTAACTGAATTTTTTAGCCTTTCAATAGCATCACCCGTTGTTCCTTCATATGCAATTGTTTGTGCTCCTGCGTATTTGATAAATTTCTTATGCCCATCTTTTTCTACACCAAAACTTATATTACCTGAATCTTGCTGGTCAAAAACTGCAAATACGGTCCCTAATTTAATAAGCCAATCAAAATTATGATATTCTTTTAATTGGAATGCTACACTATTTAACTGAATTTCGACGGAATTATCTTTCATAGATTACCTCACATTTAATATAATTAAGTTGTACATTCCACTATTCGACATATTTTATGGAAATCCTATGCTAACAATATAAAATTTTATAAATATAATGATAAATACTTATAAAGAGGTGAATACAATGGATCAACAAATTGTTATTAAACCGTATCAAAAAGACTGGGTTGAAGAGTATATAAAAGAAAAAGAGAAATTCTGTTCCTTGTTAGGACAAGAAATAATTGCTGTTGAACATATAGGAAGCACAGCAGTAGAAGGATTAGGAGCTAAACCTCTTATTGATATGATGATTGGCGTAACAGAATTGCAAATAACTGAAAAGTGGATTGAAGTTCTATCGGAAATTGGATATGAGTATGTTCCAAAAGATGCAACGAATTGGCGTTTTTTTAGAAAGGGAAAATGGAGAGCAGGTACTCATCATTTGCATGTTTATATTTATAATAGTGACGAATGGAGGAACAATATTTTATTTCGTGACTTTCTAATAAGCCATAAATGGGCACGTAAAGAATATAGAGAATTAAAAGAGATGCTTGCTATTACATATGCTTTTGATCGTGTTTCATATACAAAGGCAAAAGCACCGTTTATTCAAAACATAATAAAGTTAGCTGAAAAAAATCAATAATAATTGTCAGTGATATTGAAATTCTCATTTTATTTTAATCTTTCTCTCATGTTCTTTTCTTTTTTATTTGATAGACTGCTTGTTACAAAGCTTTTGTGAGTAAGGAGATTAAATAAAATGGAGAAGATATTAAGAAATAAATATTTTCGTGTGTGTGTTAAAATTATGGGCATTACTATTATTATTTGTAGTGTATTAATGCTATTTATTAATGTTATATACGGCAATGTTTTGAATGTAAAATGGTTAAATAAAAAATTAGGCTCTTTTGGTGAATATGGGGCTATTATCGCTGCTTCATTATGGTTTTTACGCCATATATGGGTGTTTTTAAAGAAGAAAAATATACAAGGATTTAAAAAAGTTAAAGAAGTGTATCTATTTGCAAAAAAGTTTCATGTATTAATTGGATACGCTATAATAGCTGTTGCAATTACTCATGGTGTTTACTTTTTTATAAAAGGGAGTCCTCATATTTTACTCATATACAGTGGCATATTTTCTCTATTAGCCTTAATCGCACTAGGGGTTGTTGGGTTTTATTTACAGAAAATAAATAAGAAAGAAAAATTTATGATGTATAGAAAAGTGCATCAAATCATTGTAATTATATTTGGAATAGGATTATTTATTCATTTAATTGTCTAGGAGGAACTACCGTTGCAACACATTTTAATTATTGAGGATGAGGAAAGTTTAGCAGATTTTCTAGAATTAGAACTAAAATATGAAGGGTATAAAGTAGATATACAACTAGATGGAAGAAAAGGGTTAAGCGCAGCACTTGAAAAGAATTACGATCTCATTTTGCTTGATTTAATGCTGCCTGGATTAAATGGACTAGAGGTATGTCGTCGACTAAGAGCGACTAAAAATACACCTATTATTATGCTGACTGCTCGTGATAGTATTATGGACCGTGTGACAGGTTTCATTTCTTACATTCAAAGATTTGCAGCTTCAGATTGAATCTCGAACTATAACTAAAGGAAATGAAGAAATTGAACTTACAAATAAAGAATTCGAGTTATTGCTTATGTTTATGAAAAATATTAATCGCGTACTTACTCGTGATGTTTTACTGGACCAAGTATGGGGATATGATGCAATTGTTGAGACAAATATCGTTGATGTATATGTTCGTTATTTGCGAAACAAGTTACATAGTGTAGTTAAGGAGGAGTATATCCAAACAGTCCGTGGTGCGGGATATATAATGAAATGATAAAAAATATTATGTTTCGAATTCGAAATCTACCTATAAAGTGGAAACTAACACTTTGGTCCACTACACTAGTATTTATTTTGTTCATCTTATATAGTGCTTTGCAGTTTATTGTAATCAATAAGTGGACTATAGATTATGAACAGAAACAAATAAATAGGCAAGTGACGGAAATAGCGGCATATTTCCAAGATAAAAATGATACCCTTTCGAGTAAAACATTTGAAAACAGTAAAGATTTTCTAAACAATATGATTGATAAGCATCAAATGATTCGTATTATTGACATGGATGGGGGGCCGATTATTACTGTTTCACGAGATTTTAATGAAACGTGGATAAAGCCGAAACAGGTTATAAAAGATGAGTCATTTATAAAAAGGCATTTAGAAGATCGAATATTAGTTAAGCGCATACCAATTAAAACGAAAGAGTTTACTGGCACTATTGAACTTACGAAAAACCTAGAGACATTTGATTATTTATTAAAAGTTATTTTAGTGGTAATGCTTATTGCTGGAATATTTGGATTGATATTTAGTTTTTTAGGTGGGATTCTTATAACGAAGAAACTATTATCAAGTGTTCAAAATATAACAGATACGATGAAACGTATTAAAAAGAATGGACTAAATGAACGGGTTCCAGTACGAGAAAATAATGATGAGCTTGCAAAATTATCATTTCTCTTTAACGAGATGATGGATGAAGTAGAAACTTCTTTTGCACAACAGAAACAGTTTGTCGAAGACGCATCTCATGAACTAAGAACACCGTTAACAATTATTCATGGTCACTTAGCGATGTTAAACCGATGGGGGAAAAATGATCCAGCAGTATTAGATAAATCTCTTCAATCTAGTTTAAAGGAAGTAGATCGTTTAAATAAATTAGTTTCAGAATTGCTTGAACTATCAAGAGCTGAATCTGAACAAATGTATCCAATAGCAGCTGAGCCAGTCCATGTAAATAGCGTATTAAAACATGTTACACAAAACTTTATAGTAATTCAAAGTGATTTTCAATTTGATATGAAATTCGGGGATGACGAGGCTTATGTTTCAATGCCATCATCTTACTTAGAACAAATTATTATTATCATAATGGATAATGCAGTTAAGTATACAAAAGAGGTTAATAAATATATTTGCATAGAATCCAGTTTACAATCAGGGAAAGTTACAATTCGTGTAATAGATCATGGAACGGGAATACCTGAAACCGATTTACCATTTGTTCTTAATCGGTTTTACCGAGTTGACAAAGCGAGAAGTCGAAAACAAGGTGGAAACGGACTAGGTTTGTCTATTGCAAAACGACTTGTAGAAAAATATAAAGGAGCTATTAAAATAGAGAGTAAAGAAAATGAAGAAACAATCGTTACGATTACATTACCATGTATAATAAAATAAGCCTTCAAAGAAGGGGTGCGTTTTGCATTCCTTCTTTTTTTACGATCAAATCATTTTGTTTATTTCGAAATTTCTAGTACATTAAAATTATTAAGGGGGAATAATAATGAAAGCTATCGTACATCAATATAAAATTGGGTTTGACGGTGTAGAATATAAAATATCACCTGAGAGAGCACTTAATGATGGGGAAGTTAAAGTGAAATTAAAATCAGCAGGCTTAAATCATCGGGATTTATTTATTATGAATAATAGAAAAGAAATGCAATTACCTTTAATCTTAGGATCAGATGGTGCAGGTATTGTTACGGAAATTGGAAACGGTGTTTCTGATAACATATTACATACAGAAGTTATTATTAATCCTAGTATTGGATGGGAACATGCTACTGAAGTACCGGAGTTACCGGAAGTGCTAGGTGGGCCGAAAGATGGAACGTTTGCTGAATATGTAATTGTACCAGTTGAAAATGTTGTAGAAAAGCCGTCATATCTTACTTGGGAAGAATCAGGTGTTTTATCTTTATCCGCATTAACTGCATATAGAGCGCTTTTTACTAAAGGTAGATTGAAGCGCGGCGAACACGTTTTAATTCCGGGAATAGGCGGTGGTGTTGCTACATTTGCCATGTTATTCGCGAAAGCAATTGGCGCAAAAGTGAGTGTTACTTCAAGGGTAGAGAATAAAATGGAACTTGCTGCAAAATATGGTGCAGATATTTCTTTTCATAGTGCCGGAAATTGGGAAGAGAGCTTACAAGGTGAAAAAGTAGATTTAATAATAGATAGTATAGGTCCAGCAACTTTTTTGAAATATTTTGATGTATTAAAACCAAACGGAAGAATCGTGAATTTTGGTGCAAGCTCAGGAGATAAAATTGAATTACCATTACGCGCGCTATTTTACAATCAAATTGATATTATGGGAACATCCATGGGTAGCCGTGAGGAATTTAATGAGATGATAAAGTTTATAGAAAAACATCAAATTAAACCAATTATTGATAAAGTTTACTCGTTAGAAGAAGCAATTCGAGCACTAAGCCGTATGGAACATGGAGAACAATTTGGAAATATTGTACTTCAAATGAATTAAAAAATATGATTTTACAATTAGTATATTTAAATGAACATGTTATGTATTCCAAACATGAAAAAAATACGAATCGCCTTATTATAAAGGTTTACGAACTTTATACATAAATAGCGTATAAAATTTGTTTTATAATTGTCACATGAGTAATAGTAAAATGAGAATTAGATGAGAAAAGTTTAAGCCCATTTTCATAATGGTATTGTATACTGTGTAAATCAAGAACACTTGTAAGTAGGGAGAGAGTATTATGAATTACACAGTATTTCAGTGGTTTAATAATTTTGCTGATTCATCCAAACTATTAGATACGATAATGGTTGCAATTACAAATAGCGCTGCATACGTAGCCATTTTATTTATGCTTATCTTATGGTTTAATAATGGAAAGAAAGAGAATGCAATTAGAAAACAATATACAGTTTTATATACGACGCTTTCGGTTATTATTGCATTAGTAGTAAATGTTCTTATACATGCGGTATATTACCATCCGCGTCCGTTCGTATCACATGATGTACATCAATTAGTACCACATGCAGCAGATTCATCATTTGTTAGTGATCATTCTGTACTTGTATTTTCAATCGCCTTCGTATTTATTCTTAGAGGAGAAAAACTGAAATATATCGCGCTATTATGGGCAGTGTTAGTCGGTATATCACGTATGTATGTAGGTGTTCATTATCCTTTAGATATACTTGGTGCAGCTTTCATAACACTTGTTACGAGCGGTTTAGTAATGCAAAGTACACGTATGTTTGAACCAATAGCGAAATTCGTATTCAAAATGTATGCATTAGTAGCGAGACGAATTCCTTTCTTAGCAAAATATAACCATATCGCATAATTTTCTTATAAAAAGTTCCCCTTTGGAAATCCAGAGGGGAACTTTTTATAGTAAATAAGAAAAGAGTTTAGAGTGCTATGCAATCAAGTTTTGGTGAAGTTAATATTCAGAAATTTCACGCACCGTATTTTAATGAAATAAAACAAAAACAAAAAATAACAATAGTTAGTTTCGTATTGTTTTAAAGGAATTAAAAAGAAAACTTCGAAACATATAGTATCGTAAACAAAAACTACAAATTATAAAACGCATCTTCGTACGAATCCATTCCAAAAGAGAGGAGATAAGTATGCAAAAACTTCAAACGAATAAAGGCGCTCGATATATGATGATTGCTTTTATTGTTTTGTTTCTTATTATGATTTTGCGTATAGTCTATATTCAGGCAGTAGGAGTCGTGCATAATGTAAATGTAAAGGATCTAGCGGATGAACAACATAATAAAAAAGGTATTTTAGAAGCGAATCGTGGTACTATCTATGACCAAACCGGAAAGGTGTTAGTACAAGATTCTACAACATATCGAGTTGTTGTGAATTTAAAAGGAAAAGATAAAGTGAAAAATAAAGATGAAACCGCACAACAATTAGCCGATGCGCTTGAAATTGATAAAGAAGAAGTATTAAAAAACTTTCATGAAGGGCGTACGCAAGTTGAAATTGGGAAAATTGGTCGGAACTTATCTAGGGAAAAGAAGGAAAAAATTAATGATTTAAAAATACCAGGTGTATCTTTTATGTCGGAAAAAGCAAGAGTGTATCCGAATGAAGATTTTGCATCCTATATACTTGGTTTTGCTAGACCAGATGATAAAGGGAATACGGAAGGAAAGTTTGGGCTTGAAAAGAGTTTGGATAAATATTTGCGCTCTACAAACGGGAATATAGAATATGTGGGTACACGAAGAGGGATTCCACTTACAAATGATATAGGAAAAGTAGAACCTGCTAAAAATGGGAATAACGTATATTTAACGCTTGATAAACAAATTAATAGCTTTTTAGAAGAAGCGATGAACAAAGCACAAGAGCATTATGATCCTTCTATGTTAATTGGCATTATTGCTGATCCAAAAACAGGAAAGGTTTTAGCGATGGCTAGTAAACCTAGTTACAATCCTAATGTAGGTGATATCGAATACTTTTTAAATGATCCGATTGCAAATGCATATGAACCAGGTTCAACTATGAAAGTTTTTACGTTAGCAGCTGCCATTAATGAAGGTGTATATAACGGAAAAGAATATTTTCAATCTGGAAAATATTCCGTTGGTTCCTCTGATATAAAAGATCATAATGGTGGATTTGGATGGGGATCAATTACATTTGATGAAGGTTTTGAAAGATCATCAAACGTAGCTTTTTCTATTTTAGAAGATCAGTTACTGAAACCAAATAAATTTAAGCAATATATGAATAAATTTGGATTCAATCAAAAAACAGGAATAGATTTACCTGGAGAAAGTAAAAATACTTTATTATTAAATACGCAAATTCAACAGGTTACAACTTCTTTCGGTCAAGGTTCTACAGTAACTCCAATTCAATTAATCCAAGCGGCTACTGCTATAGCAAATGACGGGAAAATGATGCAACCATATATCGTTGATAAAGTTGTAAATCCAACAAACAAAGAAGTTATTATGGAAAATCAACCGAAAGAAATTGGGAATCCGATAAAAAAAGAAACAGCGGACAAGGTTAGAAGCTTAATGGAGCGTGTTATAACATCTTCAAAAGGAACTGGTACAATGTATAAAGTGGATGGTTATCCAATTGGAGGTAAGACAGGAACAGCACAAATCCCGAATCCTGAAAACGGCCGATATATGGAAGGGAAAGAGAATTACATTTTCTCCTTTTTAGGAATGGCTCCAATTGATGATCCGGAGTTAATCGTATACTTAGCTATTAAGCAGCCAAAGTTAAAAGGAGATGAGTATGGAGCTCAGCCTCTTGCTGAAATATTTAAACCTGTTATAAAAAACAGCCTTGAATATTTAAAGGTGAAACCGTATACCGAAAAACAAATAGCTGATGCAGCGAAACAATCTCAATTAAAAGTACAAAATTATGTAAATCAATCGATGGGTACAGCAGAGAAAAGTGTAGAAAAAGAGAAGCTACAGCCGGTAATTTTAGGAGAAGGAAAAATAATAAAACAATATCCACAGTCTGGCGAGGTAATGAGTGAAGGTGATCGTATATTTTTATTAGGGAATAACGCACAAATGCCAAATGTAAAAGGTTGGTCCATGCGTGATGTTATGTATTTCTCTAAGCTTTTGAAATTAGATTTGAAAACTTCTGGTACAGGTTATGTAACGAGCCAAAGTATTGAAAAAGGACAAGATTTACATGAAGGAGATACACTAGAACTAGAATTAGAACCGCCGTTACAACCGTTAACAGAGGCGAATACGAATTAATTCAGGTATTTGGAAGGAGCTAGATGCAAATGGCTCTTTCTTTAGAGCTGTAAGTAATTTCACGCACCGTAATTTTCAGAAAAAACAATAAATAAATGAATTAATAGAGACACGTTATTAAATATCTGATTATTTTTTATTTACAGTTAAAAATGATTGTGATAATATGGAAAAAATCAAATGCAGTGAAGAGAAGAGTAAATAAAATGAATTTTTTACAGAGAGCTCCATTTAGCTGAAAAGGAGTAAAAATTCTTTATTGAACCAAGCCTCTGAGCAGCGCATCGGAACCTATTATTAGGGGATGGTGTGACGGGAGCTCCCGTTATAGAGCTATGGTATAAGCATGAGTTAGAATGCAGTACCTGATAAGGTTAATATGGTGACATATTAACAAACTAGGGTGGCACCGCGATGATAAATCTCGTCCCTAAGATTAAAAGTCTTGGGGGTGGGATTTTTTTATTGTTTTAAAACAATTTTGAAAGCGGGGGCCAAAAATGAAAAACTTTCTTAAAGATTGGAAATATCCTTTATTACTACTGTCCGCTGTTGGTATTGCGAATTTAGGGGCATGGATTTACTTAATAGCACTGAATGTACTTGTCTATAATATGGGTGACTCAGCCTTAGCTGTTGCTGCTTTATATGTAATAAAACCATTAGCCACTTTATTTACAAACGCTTGGTCTGGGAGTATGATTGATCGTTTAAATAAACGGAAGTTAATGATTCACCTCGATATATATCGTGCGTTATTTATCGCTATTTTACCTTTACTTCCGTCACTTTGGATTGTTTATGTATTTGTATTCTTTATAAGTATGGCCAGTGCAATTTATGAGCCAACTGCTATGACGTATATGACGAAATTAATTCCAGTAGAACAAAGACAACGTTTCAACTCATTACGTAGTTTAATAGGATCTGGTGCATTTTTAATTGGTCCAGCGATAGCAGGGGTTTTATTAATTGCGAGTACACCAGAGATTGCTATATATATAAATGCTATAGCATTTCTCTTATCAGGATTCATTACATTACTTTTACCTAATCTTGATAAGAAAGAAGCTTCGGATACAACAAGTAATACATTATCTCTTACAGTATTAAAAAAAGATTGGAACACTGTTATAAATTTTAGTAGAAAACATGTGTATGTCGTATGCGTGTACTTCTTATTTCAAAGTATGTTCGTATTAGCAACCGCTACTGATTCACTTGAACTATCGTTTGCGAAAGAGGTATTACTACTAACAGATAGTGAATATGGTTTTCTAGTTAGTATAGCTGGTGCAGGATTTATTTTAGGTGCCATAACAAATACAATTTTGTCAAAGAAATTAGCACCTTCACTTCTAATTGGAATAGGATCATTATTTATTGCAATTGGTTATTTAATTTATGCTTTTTCAAATGTATTTTTAATAGCTGCTATTGGATTCTTTATTTTATCTTTCTCTATGGCATATGCAAATACAGGATTTTATACATTTTACCAAAATAACGTTCCCGTTCATATAATGGGACGGATCGGGAGTATATATGGACTTGTTATTGCGTTAGTAACAATCTTTATTACAATATTATCTGGTGTTGCGACTCAGTTCATTTCTATACAACTTGTAGTTATTGTAGGTTCATTCATCATGTTATTTATTACTATCGTCTTGTGTGTGTTTACTTTATTCCCATCACAATCTAAGTTGTATTTTACTGAATCAATAAAGTGAAACTTTAATCAGGGGGCATCCCCCCCACTGATTATCAGCCCTCACCAAGCGGGCTTTTACGGGCAGCAGGGTCCCCACTTAACTTCTTTGCTTTCGCTGAATTTTGAGATGGGGGTCTTACTGCCCACAAATAGCGGGATAAATTCGAAATGAACTTTGTGTTCTCATTAACAATTTATCGTATTTAATAAAAGGGTTCTTTCCCCTTTATATGGAAAAATCAATAAGGGGAAAGAACAATACCGAAAGATAAGGGTGGTTGTCGTGATAAAAACAAAAGATGAAATTGATAAAATTATAAAAGAAATACAAAAGAAAATAGATTTCTCTGGAGTAGTTTTAGTAAAAAAAGAAAAAGACTTAGTCTATGAAAAAGCTTTGGGTTACGCAAACCAAAGTGAATGTATAAACAATACGATACAAACAAGATTTAGCATTGCCTCAGGATGTAAAATTTTCACTGCAATTGGCATCTGTCAACTTGTTGAAAAAGGTTTTATTTCTTTTCATACAAAATTAAAAGATTGTCTAGAGATAAAATTTTCAAACTTCGATGAAGATATTACAATACATCAACTACTAACGCATAGCGCTGGTATACCAGATTATTTTGATGAAAGTATTATGGATAACTTCGAAGATCTTTGGAAACAAACACCTATGTATCTATTAAAGAGCTTAAAAGACTTTTTACCATTATTCCAAAAAAGTAATATGATGTTTGCACCTGGAACTAAGTTTCACTACAACAATGCAGGTTTTATCATACTTGGATTAATAATAGAAGAACAGACGGGACTTAAATTTACGGAGTATATAGAAAAGAACATTTTTAATCCGATTGGCATGAATGATTCTGGCTATTTTTCGTTAGATAGATTACCAAGACATACAGCTCTAGGATATATAAAGGACGAAACCAACCAAAATTGGAGAACAAACGCCTACTCTATACCGATAAAAGGAGGAGCTGATGGAGGTGCATATGTTACTGCACCAGACATGCTGAAATTTTGGGCAGCCCTATTTAATAATGAAATTTTAGGAAAGGAATATACAAAATTACTTTTAACTCCTCACATTCAAGTAAATGATAAACAGTCCTACGGCTATGGAATATGGATTGAAACACGAGAAAACAAGGTATTCAAATATCATGTAATGGGATATGATCCAGGCGTCAGTTTTCGCTCGGCTATATATCCAGAATTAGGAATAACTTTAGTTATTACGTCGAATAAAGGGGCAGGACCTGAAAAATTAATGACAGAAATAGAAAGAGCTTTTTAATTATATGGATTTAAAAGAAGAGATACGAAAATAATTTAAACGGGTTCATGATTGTTTCTGTTTTGAAAAATATTTTAGTTAACGAGGAACCCTTTATTTATTAAATAAGGGTTTTTTGTAATTCTGTACAATTATATATAATTATATGGATTTTTAAATTAGAAAACATTACTATATAGTTGTAAATTTTTATTATTAATTCATATGAAAGGATGTGTTAACAATTTGTATATGATTAACGGTAGTGTGTTTATTATTTTAGGAGTTATTTGTTATTTAATTGTACGTGGAATATTAATTGGTACCAAAAATACAAAACATGTAATTTGGTGGAAAGAAATAATAAGTTTTTTATTTGTGATCTACATTTGTATGGTTGTTGCAGTAACTTTATTCCCTTTACCAATCGGTTTTCCTTTTAATATTGAAAATCTGAATCGCTCGGTCAATATAATACCATTCGCATCAATTATTAAAGACATCAATCAAATTGGTAGTGCTTATGATGGAGATACCCTATTTATGATTGGTCTAATTGTAAGAAATGTAGGCGGGAATATTTTATTATTAATGCCTTTAGGATTTTTAGCACCAATCCTATGGGATAAATATAAGAAATTCAAAAATACAATTTTATTAGGATTTTCTATATCAGCTAGTATTGAATTGCTACAATTAATTGAGTCTTTATTTAGTGGAGTGGGACGTATTACTGATATTGATGATGTGATCTGTAATGTTATAGGTTCTATTGTTGGATATTGTATTTATATTATCTTTTTAAAAGCTATTAATAAATTTAACATTCGAGTGTTGGGTAAAGCTAATTCTAAAGGTGTGGAATTAGTTGATAAATAGGAGTTTAAACGAGTTATTAAAGGCGTACGAGTAAAAAGTACGTTTTTTTATTTTTATAAATAATGCTTAAGGCTGATGAGAAATCACATTTTCCATCTTACACTTGAAAGTAGCTATCGTATTTCAAGTATGGAATGAAAAGAGGAGAATATAATCTTTAAAGATAAACAAGTTTATAGGAGGATTCTAAATGGATATTTTACTTGTTGTTCTTATTATTGTTTTGATGCAAAGTAAAGAACGAAAAGTGAAAATAAACCGTATTTGGCTCATTCCGGCTTTGTTGTGTTTTGTAACAGTTCAATCCATTATTCATATGGGACAAATAACTTTGCTGCAAGGACTACTGTTTGTTGTAATGCTTGGAATTGGCTTATGTCTTGGGATTATACGGGGAAGAGCTTTAACATTTCGATTAGATAGTGAAACAGGTCATGTACTACGAAAAGGAAATTGGGTAAGTACAATAATCCTTCTTGTTATTTTAGGAGCAAAAATTATGATTAAACAAAGTATGTTTTCGGGTAGTACGCACCAGACATTAATGGTTGTAACAAATGCCTTTTTATGTATTACATTAGGCACTGTGATTAGTAGACGTTATTATATTTGGAAAAAATATAATGAATTAACACAAAAAGCGTAAATACATTCATCCCTTGTTTAACATTGCTAAGAACGGTAATACTAATTAACATTGAACTTTTACAACAAGGGATGATAATATGATATACATTTACACAGATTTTGGTGGAACACATACTACCTCACTAGCTGCAGCGTATCATTTAAATAAATTACCAACGGATCGCAAGTTAACGAAAGAAGAAATTTTGAATGTAGATTACTTTAATAAATTGAAAACAGAAGATATGGGAAAAATTATTTTTCATGGCATAGATGAACATGGTCATCCTGTATATACGATTGGATGCGGCGCATCAAAAGTTGTTGTACCAGCGATGAAGCATTTAGGAGAAATCTTGCAAAAACATTATCAAAGTCATGAAAAGATTATTTTTTCTAATACATCACCAACCGTACCTTTACCAATGACTTTCGGTGGGCTGTTTTCTAGAAGGTTCCATATCGATTTTATTGGCGTACCGTTACTCGTATGGGGAGCAAAAATTTGCTGTGATAATATACAAAGGCTTGTTAGTTATACAAAAGAAGCTGGCCGATTAACGAATGATTATGTTGTAATTTTAGATAATGAAACTTTTAAATAGTATATGATAAAAAGAAAATCGAGCAAATTCCTTGATTTTCTTTTTTATTTGTGAAATAGACAAGAAATAGTCACATTTAATATACATCTACTATAGCCAAAACAATAAAGTCCTGTTACTATTACAGGGATATTCTCTTTTCATAACATAAATATATAGAAAAATTAGAAAAGAGGAATTGAATTAAGGGAGGAACAACATGAAGCGTGTTGCTTGGATTACTGATAGTACAACTGCGAATTTTAAAACAGAAGGAGATAACTTTGTTATCCCAATCGAAGTTATTATTGATGGAATTTCGTACAAAGATTGTGAAGAAGGTGTACGTGAAAGGGTTTATAATGCGTTAAACGAAGGTAAAACAGTCACTACTTCACAACCTAATATTGGGGAAATGGTAGAGTTATTTACAAAATGCAAAGAAGAATATGAAGAAGGATTTGCAGTTGCTATTAGCGGAAAAGTAAGTGGAACCTATCAAAATATGAAGTTAGCTGCAGAAATGGCAGGTTTTCCATTAACGGTATTAGACAGTGAAACAACAAGTTATCCAATGGATGAACTAATTAGAAAAGCGAAATCGTTATACAATGATGGTATGACTTTACAAGATATACACAAAACATTAGTAGATGAAAAAAGAAGACCTTTTCATGTATTCCCAAAGAGTTTAAAAGGTCTATATGCAAGTGGCCGTGTAAAGGGCATGCAATTTTTACTTGGAAGTTTATTAAGTGTTAACTTAATATTAGAAGTAAAAGGTGGAGAGCTTTTACTTGAAAAGAAAGTTCGTAAAATCCAAAAATGTCGAGAATATATTAAAAATGAACTTGAAAAAGAATTACCAAAAGTACTTCATATGTTCCATGCTAATGATAAAGCTGGAGCGGAAGAATGGATTGCAGATATTAGACAAGCATTCCCTGAAATGGATTTCAAATTATATCCATTACCAATTTCATTTGCGGTTCATGCAGGTGAAGGAACAATAGCAATTAGTTATTAAAGAAAAACCCGTGAATAATTCACGGGTTTTTCTTTAATTAAAATTAAATTGGATCCCGGCATATCTCCAGCGAGCTTAGAAATCGATGGTTCCCCTTAACCTAGCAGTAATTGAAAGACTTGTACTATGGAATCTACAAAATATCCGTATTCTTTTCTTTGTACAAACTATAGGTATACTTTGCATTCTCGGATAAGATCTGATCCATGAAAGCTTTGAACATATACAAGACAATCCCCTTTGGATGCTATTTATTATTACTTCGGTCGTATCGGCTTATCTATCCATGAGCATTAGTACAAGGGAGGGTTTATTATTAGGTTTTATCTAAATTTGAAATAAAGTCGCGACATTTTGCCCCTTTGAATCAGTTTATCTAAAAGGATGTTTTTATAGTGAAAAGAAGATCTGCACTGTAAGGCGAATTAAGGAACTGCTGGGTAGCAATAAAGTTTCTCCACTAAAGGGCCCATTTAATGAAATAAGGCTTATGAACAAAATGAATTTCTACCATTCGATTAAATCCCGAAAACTGAGGCTGTACTTAGGCACCATTTTATGGTTAATAAAATAATATCAGGTTGATAATGTTTCCACTTGAATAGATTTTGCTTTTCCACACTTAACATGTCTTTTTTTAGAGTACTAGTATCGGTATGTCCAAGTATGGGGAGGTACTGCAGATATTTTGAAGGTTTGCACCAGAACCTAAAATCTTTTCTTTTATCTTCATAAAATCAATTCTTGATAGGCATGTGATGGGACCCCAATAAGGTTGTTTAAAAGTCGGCTTGGAGATATTTTTAAATATGTTTAACATCCAAACTAAGCCAAGGTAATTAAAAATGAAAGTGTCCTATTAATATTAAAAAAACACCTAATCCCATTCTCTTGCTATATTTTTAGTTAACTCACTTGACTATAACGCAACGTCATAGTGCATAATTTTAACTATATTAAATAAGGAGTGAAAGAAATGAATATAAAATCATTACGGTCAGATAGAATATACCGAAAAATTTTACAAGCTCCAAAAGAGGAAAAGGTTGAGTTATACAGGAAAGAAATGTTGGCTCCGTTTATGGGGAAATGGGAAATTCAATATGTTCCTTTTAAAGCTGAGGAGCCAAATGGTTTTGATGTTATTACATTGAATAATATAATGAGCATTTCTCCTAATCAGATTACAAATGAGATTACACCAGAACTAGAATTGATTTCGTCAGATTCTTTTTGGTCTGATTGTAAAGAAGCTGTTAGGAAAAGCCTTCATTTATTTAGAGAGTATGATGTGAACCTTCGTGTATCTGATTACGTATTCACGATTCTATTAGGGAATCCCAATAGTCCTTCATTAATGTTAAATGAAGGGTATAGTGGTGATGGAGGTATTCCTGGTTATATTTTGTGTACATTTTTGCCAAATGAATACACAATCCCTCGAATGAAAGCTGCTTTAGCACATGAATGTAATCATAATGTTCGATATCAATTTATTCAGTGGGACCATACTGTTACTTTAGGTGAATTAATTGTTAGTGAAGGTTTAGCAGAAAATTTTGCTACTTCTATTTTTGGGGAAGATCTACTCGGACCTTGGGTATCGAAAACAACTATGGAAATGCTTAATAGACGTATCAAACCCGTGCTCAAGGATCAATTACAATTAACAGGATTTGATAAAATTGCACCGTATCTTTATGGTGATGAATTAGCAAAACTTCAAAACTATATACCAGTCGATATGCCTTATGCTGCTGGTTATGCCTGTGGATACTATTTAATTAAATACTATTTAGAAAAAACAGGTAAAAATATCTTTGAAGCCACAATAACTCCTGCCAATCAAATACTAGATGAAATAAAGGAATTTTGGGATGAAGAAACAATTTTTAACGGTTAAAGATATTGTGCAAATTACAGGCATAACAAAAAGAACCTTACAATACTATGATAAAATAAATTTATTAAAGCCAATTTACTTAACGGAAAATGGTTATCGACTCTATGATAAGAACAGTTTAGCAAGACTTCAAATGATACTATTTTTTAAAGAAATGGACTTTTCTCTAAAGGAAATTGCGGAAGTTTTGAAACTTACAAGAGAAGAACAGCTACAATTATTAAAAAAGCATAACCAAACTTTATTGTTAAAAAAACAACATTTAGAAACAGTTATTACTGCGGTGGATGAGTATGTATCAGGAAAGGATATCTACAATTTAAATATTTTTAACAATTCATCTATTTTGCCATTACAAGAACAATATGCTCATGAAGCGAAATTCATCTATGGAGAAACAGAAAAATACAAAGAATTTGAGGAGAAACTGAAAGAACTCTCTCCTAGTGAAAAAGCGGACTTATTTCACGAATTCGAACAAAAAATGGAAAGGGTGTTTAGAAAAATTGCTTCCTATATTAATCAATCACCTACTTCCGATGAAGTACAGCAATTAATTGTAGAGTGGAAAAGTTATCTCGAACAATCTATTGTATGTGATTCTGAAATGTTGACATGTATTGCAAATACGTATAAATTTGATAATCGATTTAAAAATTATATAAATCAATTTAGTAATGAAGACTTAGCTGAATTTTTATATGACGCTATTATACATTATATCAATCAAAAGAAGTATTAATGTCGTACTTTTATAATAGGGGTCACCTTACATAGCCATTAACTTAAGAACAGAATTAAAAAAGGCTTTCGTTTACCAAAATAAAAGCATTTAAAAAAGGAGTATTTTCTTATAAATGTGCATGATAAATAAGCCCTGGCTAGTTCTAAAAATTATACAGTTTTTTGTCCTCTTAATACAGTATACTCGTAAACAACACCTAAAATATTCTCATATGGGTGAGTTTTTCGTCCGTTTTAGCT
Organism: Bacillus sp. ISO11; assembly: GCF_003458115.1. Classification (NCBI taxonomy): domain Bacteria; kingdom Bacillati; phylum Bacillota; class Bacilli; order Caryophanales; family Bacillaceae; genus Bacillus; species Bacillus sp. ISO11. Next base: position 157,779 of record NZ_QXCO01000009.1, read on the forward strand.
AGAAATATGTCCATAAACTGTGTATATAAATCATGGAGGGTAGTTCAAAATCTAGAACCAGGATTTGTATCACAAATAAAGGATATTTTCGGGAAAAATTCACAAACTCCATTGTGAACTGTTTGTTATGTTAGAGTTTCTTTAAGTTCCTTTTATGAAAAACTGTATTTTACAAATACTACAAGTTCATTTAGGGCAAATAATAATGGAAAATCGCCGTTGTATAATCAATTTATTATGAGCATGCAAGGAGGCTTGTTAGGAGTGAAAATAAGCGAACTAGCACGATTGACCAATGTCAGCATACGATCCATCCGGCATTATGACAATAAAGGACTTCTAAACGCCGATAGGTTGGAGAACGATTACCGGGATTTCGACGAATCGGCCATAGAACGAGTCAAAGCGATTCAGTTATACTTGAAGCTTGGATTAACAGCAGATGAGATTAAAGTATTGTTCAAGAGCGAAGCGGCAAATCCTGACGAATATCAATATTGCGAAGAGATGCTGGAAACGTATGAAAAAAAGCTAAGTAATGTGAATTATCAAATCGAAGCACTTCATGGATTAAAGAGATTACTGGAGAGGCAAATCGCTTTAACGATTAGGAAAAAGAGAACTGTTTAATGTAGAAATGGTCCCGAGCATGATAAATTGCTCCGGGGCCATTTTTGTTTGTGTTGACATTGACACTAGTGTAATCCTTTATGATTTACTTAATTTCACCTGAAAGGGGTTTTTTCATTGAAAAGTAATAGCCAAAATGAGAAAAATGGTTCTGAAACTACAAACGCGGTTGGGAACCGAAAATCAGTAACAGTCATAGGGTTAGGGCCGATGGGTCAGGCGATGGCAGACGTTTTTCTGGAATACGGGTACTCGTTGACCGTGTGGAACCGGACTTCAAGTAAAGCAGACCAGCTTGTAGCAAAAGGAGCCATCAGGGTGTCCACGGTCAACGAGGCGTTAGCTGCTAACGAGTTGGTAATCCTTAGCCTTACAGATTACAATGTGATGTACTCTATTCTTGAACCCGTCTCTGAGAACTTATTCGGTAAGGTGCTCGTTAACTTGAGTTCGGATACTCCGGAGAAAGCTCGTAAGGCGGCTAAATGGTTGGAAGACCGTAGAGCCTGGCATATTACTGGAGGGGTGCAAGTTCCACCGTCAGGCATAGGTAAGTCGGAATCTTACACATACTATAGTGGTGATCGAGTGGCCTTCGAGGCTCACAGGGAGACCTTGAAAGTGTTAACAAGTACCGATTACCGGGGCGAGGACCCCGGATTAGCCATGCTATACTATCAGATACAGATGGATATATTCTGGACAGCAATGCTAAGTTACCTACATGCTCTTGCAATCGCTAACGCAAACGGCATTACGGCGGAGCAATTCCTACCATACGCTTCGGCGATGATGTCGTCACTCCCGAAATTCGTAGAGTTCTATACCCCGCGTCTCGACGAGGGGGAGCACCCTGGTGACGTGGACAGACTCGCAATGGGCTTGGCGAGCGTTGAGCACGTTGTTCATACTACCCAAGAAGCCGGCATCGACATCGCTTTGCCAGCAACTGTTTTGGAAGTCTTCAGGCGCGGCATGAAGACTGTTCATGCCAGTGATAGCTTCACCAGCCTCATTGAAACCTTCAAAAATTCCGATATTCGTTCATAACAAGAATTACGTGGAAACTGTTTCATTGTACATGTCTTATGAAAATAAATGTATCTTTGAAGCCGAGATGAAATCGGCAAAACAAATCTATACTCGTAGTAACTCCTTATATGTTCAAGGCGGTGTAGAAAACAAAACAATCGAGGTAAAATTTAAGCCACATTTTACTATTCAAATAGAGGTATTCCAGATATAGTAAATAAGAAAACACCTTACATACTATAAGGTGTTTTTACACCAAAGATGCCCATATGGGCGTCTTTGGTACCTCTTAACATGACTTGAATAGCGTTTATTTGAGGTCATTAGGTAGTAAGAGATGGATAGACTATCTTAAACGAAAAATGTTGATTAGTTCTTATTTATTATACATCATTATATATTGATTTAAACATTAAATATTGCATGTTTAAATCAATGCTCAGCAAATCCTAAGCAAATTTACAATTTTTAATGTCAACACTACAAACTTGACATGTTTATTAAGAAAGAGTGAGGATGAGAATTATAACACTTATCCGATATATTCAGGTGATATTAGAATTCGATTTATTTTTAAGGGGGATGTTTAATGAAACCGGAAATAATTATTAGAAATTTCTTTAAAGAAGTGCGTTCAGGGAGTAATCCGGATTTTTCAAATCGATATATGGCAGATAAAGTATTGGCACATCAAGTTATATCTGAAGAGGAACAAACAGTATACAGATCGCCAAAAGATTATGCTGAGCATGTAAGAGAGATGATAGGAATATATGGAAACTTTTCATTAGAAATTCAAGAATTATTAGTACAAGATAGTAAAGTATATGTACGCTGGAAGCAAGTAGGTACACACATAGGAGAAATAGATGGGTATGAACCTACAGGCCTCCCTATAATTCAAATAGCAAGTGCAGTGTATAGAATAGAAAACGGGAAAATTTCAGAGTATTGGATTCAAATTGATAGATCAGGAATTCAAAATCAATTAGAGTACAATAAGAATATTCAATAAATTATCTTTAAGAATAATAGAAAAAAGCATAAAAACAAGATTTTTAAAACGATTATTTTTGTTACATAAAGGATACAAATCAATGTACTTTTTTACTGAAAGATTCATTCAAATTAATAAAAGAGAGCATGTTTTAATAAATCTTTTAAAATATGCTCTCTTTTATTGTTTCTATGTGTACTGATATCAGTTTGGTGTAACATTATTATATAGTAACAAGAAATATAGGCATCTGTTTATGAACTAAAAAAATAGCAACAATGGTTCATAGGGTTTAAATTCGCTATACGCTAGCTAATAATGAAAATAATAGAATCAATTTGTAATGTGTATTTCGTTTTACACTGTAAATCATTCATATTGAGTAATAGAATTGCAGAAATATATAATAGAATATTCACACTAATATTTATACAGCTACAATCTATTTACATATAAAATTATTAGGATTATATTGACAATGAAAGAAAAAACAATAGATGGAAGGGGATGTTTTTTATGTTTAAAAAAGCAGCACTAGGGATTTCATCGTTAGCAATTACAGCGTTCGTCGGATTAGGAATGGCAACAGAAGCTTCAGCTGGACCAGCAGCACCACTTACTTCACTAAACGTCGTACAAGTAGAGTCTGAGCTAGGCGGGGTAGAAACAATTAATCAGAACAGCTTCAGCACATCGCGTAACCACGGGGGAAAATATTTATATATTACAACGAAAGAATTGGGCTATGGCCAAAACCCATTTGCTAAAATGAATGGTTCTAATGTAAAAAGTATTGATTCCACTATAATTGGCGGAAGACCAATCGTTGGCTGGTATTATAAATGGGATGCTTCTGGACACCAACAAGGAACTTTTGAGTACCAAAAGACATCTATAAATGCACCATTTAATACAATGCGTACATCGATTTATATCCAATAATTTTGAAAGCGTTCGCACATATAGAATAGTAAAAAAGGTACTTCTAGGAGTACCTTTTTTTGATTTGAATCACGTTCATCTATATTTACAATCCTAATTTCACAGCAAGAATACTTCCCATAAAACAAAATCCTTAAACGTCTATAAAATTAATATGAACGCGTAGTACAAGTCCGCTACAGTTAAAGTACGTAACTTTACATATTTCAACTCAATGAAAAAGGAAGAAACTGCAGTACTTACGCCGCAGTTTTTAATTCATACATGAATTCACAGTTTTTAGATATATAGACATAAACGTACTACCTGCTACTCTTTTTTAAATTCAAGATTAAAAAAGGAGTAGCTAAACTTATATAAGCTTAGCTTAATGGATATGTGGCGGAACTTTAAAATTAATTACATCTTTTTCATAGCATAAATAATTTTGTATAGGGAGATGAAAGGATTTTTTAAAATAATAAAGAAGTATGTATAAACAAATATATAAATGGTAGTGATTAGGATGAAAATCAGTAAGTTTGCAGAAGTAAATAATGTAAGTGTAGATACGATTAGACATTATATGGACCTCGGACTCGTTATTCCCGAGAAAAAAGGAAGTCACTATTTTTTTGACGAGTATTGTCAAAAGGATATAGAACTTATATTAGAGTACAAATGGCTAGGGTTTAGCTTGTATGAAATTAAAGAACTGTTTCTTTATAAAAATTTAGGGAAATCCTTAGGCTATGAAAAGGATAATTTTTATCAATCTTTATTTAAAGTAAAATATGAAAAGATTGAACAAGAAATAAAAACTTTAGAGGGACGAAAATGCAAATTAAAGGAAGCGTTACATAATTTATCTATAGAAACTGAAATTTCGAGTTCAATTTTAGGGATAGATTTAAAAGTACTTCATTTATTTAAATGTGTTAAGTGTAACGGAAATTTAATTCTTGAAGATGGCATTATTAATAAGAATCAAATTATTGAGGGAAAGTTAATTTGTAATTGTGGTGAAGAATACACGATTATTTCAGGGGTTTTAACAGCTGGTAACTCAGTGAAAGCGTATGAAAAGAAATCACTTGAAGATTCTATTTCGGATTATATTCATGAAACTGATACTGCTTTTTTGGAAAATGTTCAAAGAGGAGGAGAATGGGCGAAAAAGAAACTAATGCAATTAGATTTAAATGAAAAAATACTACTTGATTTAGGGTCTGGTATTGGGTTCTTTTTACGAAATATTTATGAAGAACTACCGGAAGAGTGTTTATATATTGCTGTTGATCGAGATTTGAATAAACTTTTACTTTTAAAAGATGTAATTGAGAGAAGAAATGTGAAAAGAAATATTGTATTTATCTGTGCCGATTTTCTAAACATACCTATTCAGAATTATTCTATTGATATTGTAATTGATCAATCAGGTACAAGTAATTATAGTTTTGAACATGAGGAGTTCTTATTGTGCGAATTAAATTCTCTTTTTAAACACAATAGTTATTTATTAAGTTCGTTTATTTTATTTAATAAATTTAGTATAAATAGCCAAATTGCACCTAGACTCAGAGAGAATTTTACATCTGTAAAAGTAACGAAAGAAATCCAAAGTTTACAGTTTCAATCGATTGATGAAAGTACTTCAAATTATTTGATACGAGGGGGAAAGTACGAGGATTTCTTTGTTCAAGGAGAAGAAATTTATACATATTCATTTTTCGGAAAAAGATGGGGTTAACCCCGTCATAAAAAGTCCGTTTTTATAACGGGACTATTTATGACGATTCCTATCTATACTTTTTACGATGAAAAGAAAAAGAGAATGTTAATCTAAATGTTTAGCACTCACTGGACAGTCTCTTGTCGGTGTATGTCTAGTAAGAGAAAAGATAGCCAAACCTAAAGATAATAAAACTAAAGATCCACCAACCCAGGCCATATTGGCGACATTATGTACTTGTTTTAAAGCTATACCTCCAACTGCAGAGCCGAGTGAAATTCCTATTTGTAGGGCTGAATTATTAAAACTTTGCTGTATATCTGACGTATCCGGGGCAGTTTGGATTAAATAACTTTGTTGAGGTGGTGCAAGCCCCCAACTCAATGCAGCCCAAACTATCATAACAGGAATAAATAGGATAATAGAAACTGCCGTAAACGGTAATATAAATAAGATTAGAGCAAATAGAGTAATAACTATCACAATACTTTTTTGAGCGCCTATTTTATCTGATAATACACCGCCAAACGCTCCTCCACTTACTGCAGCTATACCAAACACTAAATAAAATATGCTAATCCAATAAGGGCTTAGGTGAAACTTATTTTCTAAAAAAGGAGTAAAATAAGCATATAGAGTATAGTGTCCTGCTAACATAAACATGGTAGCTAGATGGGCAGATCCTAGTTTAAGACTACAAACGGCCTTTAATTGGATAGATAAAGGAGTTCGGTTTTCCTCTCCAGGTATTTTATCTAAAAATACTGAAATTAAGATAATAGACCCCAATGATAAAATAGCTATACATAAAAAAATAATTCTCCAGCCAAATGTGTTTGAAATTAATATGCCTAGTGGTACTCCTAGTACAAGTGAAGAGCTAATACCCATATAAATTAATCCTAATGCTTTTGCTCGATAAACGGGATTAACAATTTTAGCTGCAATTGTTAGGGAAAGTACTACAACTAAAGCAGTACTCATAGCAGTTAAAATTCTTGCTATCATCATAAAAGTAAAGCTCGGACTAAAATAAGTAAGTAGATTACCAATTAGAAAAATGTAAAGTGAAATAATATATAATTTTTTTCTTTCCACTTTACTTGTGAAAATCAATAATACAGGACCTGCTATTGCATAAGTAAAGGCGAAAATTGTAATTAATTGACCAGCGGAACTTAATGAAACATTAAAATCTTTAGCGATGTCTGGCAATATTCCTCCAACGATAAGCTCTACAAGACCTACCGCTATCGTTGCTAAAGCTAATATAAATACTTTGAAATTCATTTTTTGTAATCCCTTCTCGTCATTATTTACCTTAGAACAAAAAAACTCCTGACTACAAACGCTATAATACGCATTTTGTAGTCAGGAGTTTTTGGTTCCTGGTAGAGACCCCCAAGCCATATTCTTGGAGTTATACATGATTCTCATATGTAATTAATCAATGTAATAGAAGATACCATATTACTTTTTATATTTCAATAAAAAATTAGCATTTGTACATGTGATCTTATTAATTATTTTATTTTTTATCGTTGTAGGATGCACTAATATCTTCAGTTGATGTGCACGGGGTTAACCCCATCTTTTTTCATTTCTTTGTAGTAATTTTTAAACACAGTGTATTGATATTGGGTTAACCCGAGAATTTACACTTTATGTAATACAAAGAAAAGTGAGGGGAAAGTGATGGGAAGTTTACGATTACATATAGAAAATAAAAAAAGAAACCAAGAACTAAGAAATATTTGTTTATATTCAATTGCAAAAACAGTATCACTATTCGGTAGCTCTATTTATAGTTTTGCATTAGGATTGTATGTTTTACAAATAACCGGATCTGCGTTAAATTTTGCGATTACGCTCATATTAGGAACGATTCCAATGATTGTTATGAATCCATTTGCCGGTGTCATTGCTGATAAGGTTGATAAAAAGAAACTCGTCGTTTGCATGGATGTATTAAGCGGGTGCTTATTAATAACTGTTTATATATTAAGCAACTATTATGGATTAAACTTATTCATTATTTATACTACTACCCTTCTTATGACAGTATTTACAACGTTTTTTGGAATAGGATTAGAGGCCGTAAAACCGAATATGGTTACTAAAGAACGGTTAATGAGTATTAATTCTATAAGTAAAATTATCGATTCTATATCTTTAATTTTAGGGCCTATGTTAGGGGGCATTGTTTTTGCAATCTTGGATATAAAAACTTTTATCATTATTAACGGTATTTCATTTATCCTTTCGGCTATATCCATATTGTTTATAAACTTTAAATTGTGCGAGCAAAACATAAATGAGGAATGTTCAATTAGAGAAATTAATTTTATTGAAGATATAAAGGAGGGATACTCTTACTTATTGGAGCGGAAAAGCTTAAAAAATACTTTTAGTATTTTAATTTCACTTAATTTCTTTTTAGGCTTTGCTGTAACTGTTCCATTGCCATACATTATTAACACAGTTCTCAATCTTAGTTCTAAGCAATTTGGTATGATTCAAGGTACTTTTCCGATAGGTATGATAGTTGGTGCAATATTAGTAAAAAAGATAACTGATTGTTTTTCTTATTCTTATCTATTGAAGAAAATAAGTTTTATGTTGGCAATTTTTATGATAGTTTCAGGAATACCTGTTTTATTTAAATCTATTGTAGTAAATAATTTGGTATATGTTACTACGTATTGCATGATTATGTTCTTTTTAGGATTTATGATAGCACAAATTGATATTCCTTTAATGTATTTCATGCAAAATGAGATTCCTGAAGAATATAGAGGAAGAGTTCTTAGTATTGGATTAAGCTTAGGTAAAATAATGCAGCCAATAGCACTTGCAATATCAGGACTATTATTAAATTTCATTCCAGCCTACACGCTTCCTATTGCAGGGGGGATTGTATTTTTTATTTTGAATAAAATTTTAGCAAATAAGTTAAATTTAGAAATTCATTCAAAAGATTATAGTGTTTAACGTAACTTAAAAAGCGCAGGATTCTAATCCTGCGCTTTTCTATCGTAATTCAGCTGTTTTTCTAATAACGATCTTATCAATTTCATCTTCTTCATCACCAATAAATAATCCTCGTTCTTTTAAATATGCTTCAAAATATAAATCTGCTTCAGCGCGTTCGTCATATGGCTTTACAGAGAGAACGAAACCTAATTTGTTTTGTTCCTCTAGATGAGAAGTGGAAATGTATGCCGGTACATTGTGGCGTAAAAAGAGTTCTTTAACCGGAATAATCATATCTTTCATTAATTTCGTTAGCATACCCATTTCAAACTCGAAATTAAAGCGATCTATACTAGATAAATCAGCGAATACTACACCGATAAAACCTGTATTAAATACTTCTTGATATTCTACATCTTCGTCATGGCCGCCGTAAAAATTCTTTTCGATTAAATAATTGACAAAATAAGCAACGCCATCACTTTGTTCAAATGGTTTCGTTGAAAGAACAAAGCCAATTTTCTTTTGTTTATGTAAATACACACATGACATGTATGCTGAAATGTTATGTTCTTTAAATAAAGCACTTGTTGCTCCAGAGAGACCATCTAATACGTGATGAACAATTTGAAGTTTTTTACGAGCGAAATAATAGGATTTCTTTTGTAACTCCAATGTATCAATAAAGACAGAGCCGATAAAGCCTGTATTTGAAATAATAGGTGCTTGCTTTTTTCTTCCTCTGCGCTTTAATGGAGCCATTGTTAAAATCATCCCTTCATGTACGTTTAAAATAAAAAGAACGTTTGTTCGTATGTTTATATTTTACTATTAAAACGCTATAAAGTAAAGGGTTTTTGACGAAAAAAACAACAAAAAAGACACCTGTAAAGGGTGCCTTAAACGCTGTAGGGAAGAGGGTTCATCCCTACAATTTATATTATGATACAGAAACAATCTCTTCTGTATCTTCTACATCTAAATGACAGTCCATAGTACGAACATCTTGATCTTCATGACTTCCGAAATAAATAGTAATTTTCATATGTATCGCTCCTTTATTCTAGGAATACCTAAAATAATTACTAGTAATGTTAATATTTATTATATACCACTTTTTTCATTCCGACAACGTTATATCATTTTTAATTCTTTCAGAGCGTATAGAGTGATTTATAGAGATATTTTTATAGAAATAGTTACATTTCGTATATGTTATATTTAATACTGAACGATTTGAATACGAATTTTTATGAAAGGAGAAAAAAGAATGAATTATAAACAGTTATTAATAGATAACTTCACATATAAAATGTCATATATTGCGCGTCATGTACATGGAATGAATGTAAAAGAAACGAAGGACTACATTGCTGTAGATTGTGGTTTACCTGCAGATACATTTAATATCATTACTTTACTAAACAATGATGTAACGGAAGACATTGAGAAATTATATAAAGTGATAAACAACTATAATAAAAAGAAGTTTCCAATGTGTGTTTGGTTTTGGGATAATAGCTATGAACAGGCTATAAAAAACGAATTAATAAAACTTGGCTTAAAAGAAGCAGAACAAAATATTGCGATGGTAGCAGACTTAAAGACAATTCAACCAACAATAAAAATGCCAGAAGGTTTTACGATACAAAGAGCATCTTCGTTAGGACAAATTAAAAAGTTTGGGGAAACGTTAGCTAATCTATTTGGTACATCAGAGGAAGGTATACATGTGCAAACATTTTATAATGAAACTGCTTCTTTCGATTTATGGAATAGTGAAAATATGAAACTATATTTAGGGATTTTTAAAGATGAAGTCGTATCTGTTGGTTCATTAGTATGTACAAAAGATAGTATTGGTATTTATGATATAGCAACTAAAGAAAAAATGCGAGGGCAAGGATTTGGCTCCACTATGTTTAATTACTTGCTGCAAGAAGCAAAACAATTGAAAGTTGCTCAATGCGTATTACAAGCTTCACCTGATGGGATTAATATTTATAAAAAGGCTGGTTTTCAATCTGTTGGACAAATGACTGTATTTGAAAATCGACATTTAATTGAATAAATTATTCGATCCAAATTGCTTTCATGTAGGAGTTAATACATCATTATGAAAAAGATATATATCATTACAATCATTTGCACCATTATATTACTAGGTACTTTCGTTTTACATAAAGTAGATGAACGTAAGTACACGAAAGCTATTAATCAAGCAAATCATATAAAAAACATTGCACATAGAGGCGCTTCTGCGTATGCGCCGGAACATACAATAGCAGCGTATAAATTAGGACAACAATTAAAAGGAGATTATATAGAAATTGATCTTCAAATGACAAAAGACGGACATTTAGTAGCTATGCATGATGAAACAGTAAACCGCACTACAAATGGTACGGGTCTAGTTAAGGAACATACATTAGAAGAAATAAAGAAACTTAATGCAGGTTCTTTTTTCAATGAAAAGCATCCAAGTTTAGCAAAGAAAGACTTTGAAGATGCTAAAGTCCCAACACTAGAAGAAATTATTGAAACGTTCGGGAATGGTGCAAACTATTATATTGAAACAAAATCACCAGATGAATACGCTGGTATGGAAGAGAAGCTATTAGAAATTATAAAGCACTACGAAATAAGTGATAACGTTATTATTCAATCATTTAGTGAAGAAAGTCTGCAAAAAATTCATAGTTTAGATGTTACTTTACCGCTAGTACAATTACTACCTTACAAAAAGGCAGTTCAATTAACTGAATTAGAGATAAAAAAGTATAAAACATACTGCATCGGTCTTGGGATGAACTATAAATATATTGATTCCGCTTATGTAAAGAGAATAAAGAAACACGGATTAGAAGTTCATCCATTTACTGTAGATAATGAAAAAGATATGAAAAAGTTACTTTTATGGGGCGTTGATGGGATGTTTACGAATTACCCGGATCGTTTACATTCGTTATTACAATCTTAAACTATAATGGTGTAATTATCACTGAACCAATAAAACAAGTACCCACAAGTATACAAAGATGGTTTTTGGTCCAAATGGTAACATCATTGAATGCATAAAGCCGATATTGAAATGAAATTTGAAAAAGAATCCAATACTGTTATTGGATTCTTCTTATTTAGCGCTAAGTGACTAACTTAAAGCAATACGATCTTGAATTTATAAATAAAATATTACATTGAGTATGATTTTTCATAATAATCATCAGAAAGTAACGAAAATGTAATGAAGTTTAACTACGCTTTTTATATTTTTTTGATACACTGGCTACGAGAGGAATACCGATTAATGTAGGTAAAAACCAAAACCATATAGGCGGCAATAAATTAATTAAGGGAATATGAATACCGACATTTACTAAAAGTGCAGTAACAGCACCGATATAAGAGCCTAACATACCTCTAATATGGTGATGGAGCCAATTTTTCCAACGTTTTTTTCGTGCAAGGTATCCATAAATCGCAAATGAATAAGAGAAGATTGCTACATAAAATAAATATGCGATTTTATCCCAGTTTATAATGGATAATATAATGGCAGTAACGGTGATAACGACATAGGATGCGTGATATATTTCACCCCATTCCGTATGTTTACCTTTCTTCTTTTGAGCAACCATCGCTATTATCCCAGTTATTAAACATATCGTTCCAAATAATATGTGGATGGTTAAAAGAATGTTGAAAATCCTCATCATAATTCCTCCCTTTTTATTTTTATAGTATTGCAGCATAGGAGAAAAGTTGAAACATATTGTTTATTCACTTTAATATATTGAAGTAAAGGTACTTCAAGAACAAGTTTAAACGGACAAATTTTTCTTGAGTTTAGTGAGACACGTATTACGTGAAATGAAGGAGAGACTTCCATGTTTACATCTATTACATATTTACAATCGGGCAATGACAAGCAACAAAAAATATATGATGTTTTGAATAGCCTAAACATAATGGAGGATTTAGCTTTATATAATCCCGTTCTTTGCGGGACAATCCCGATAAGAATTGATACTCCTCAATCTGACTTAGATATTGTAATGGAAGTATATAACTTTGATGTTTTTGAGCAGGAAATGAGATCTTTATATGGTTCTTATAGAGGGTTCAATATAAAAAAGAAAAAAATGAAAGGTACTGAATCGATAAAGGTGAATTTTGAATTCGAAGGTTTTGAATTTGAATTATTTGCTCAACCTAAGCCAGTGCGTAATCAAAATGCATATAGACATATGATAGTGGAACACATGTTATTAATGCAGCATCCCCATATAAGGGAAGAAGTTATTCACTTAAAGGAACAAGGTTTAAAAACAGAACCTGCTTTTGCTCAAGTATTAAATATTGACGGAGATCCTTATGAAGAACTTATTTTATTAGGGCAGGAAATGAAATTGTGGTAAATAAGATACGTAAAAAAATCCTCCAAAAACAAAAGAGGATTTTTTTATGCTGTTAACTTCCGAATTAATTCACTGAGCAATTTAACCCCGTAAGTCATTTGTTCTGGAGAAGCATATCCATATGATAAACGAATGTACTGATCTGATTCTTCTTCATAGATACGTCCCGGGTTTAAAAGAATTCCTTTTGATAGCGCCTCTGAAAATAGTTTTTTCATCGGAATGTTATGTACAACCTTTAGCCATATAAAAACTCCACCACTAGGAATATCCCACGATGCAATATCTGCACAATATTTATTTAAAGCTCGTATCATTATTTGTCTTCGTTCTTTCAGGTGCATTCTTACGTTTGCTACATGTTCTTCATAAAAACCTTCATTTATCCATTCAGCAGCTACTCTTTGAGATAAAGAACTCGATCCATAGTCTGTTTGCATTTTTATATCTGACAACCTATCAATAACAGGCTCAGGTCCAATTATCCATCCAATTCTAAGTCCAGGGCTAAGTGTTTTAGAGAGGCTACCAATATATAATACATGTCCATGTTTATCCATCGACTTTAAAGGAGCTGGAGGTGATTCATCAATCCATAACTCCCGGTAAATATCATCCTCGATGATAGGCAACTGCTCTTTTTCACATATTTTTAATATTTCTTTTCTTCGCTCTTTGGACATCAATATCCCCGTTGGATTTTGAAAACAAGGGATTGAGTATAAAATATTATTCTTTTGACTATATTTAATTCGTTTTAATAAGTCATTAGGTAAAATACCGTGATAATCCATTGATATACCGGATAAATTTATATTTGCTGATTGAAAAACATGAAGTGAATATAAGTAAGAAGGTTGTTCAAGTAAAACAGTTGATTTTCTATGTAAAAGACCAATTGATATTAATTGTAATGCTTGGAGTGCACCAGACACTATTAATATAGAACCCGGTGATGCATGTATTCCAAATGATCTTACATATTTGCTTATTGCTTCACGTAACGGATAAAAACCTTTTTGTTCTTCGTATCCGAAATAATCTAATTCCTCACTGACGTTTTTTATTATAGATTGCATAGTTTCGAGCGGGAAAAGATGAGGTGCAAGTTCACCTTTACTAAGATGGATAAGCGTTTTATTTGCTTCTGCTTCATTTATTTCTCGCACCATTAACTTACTTGGTTTATGAATACCGGCCTTTACATATTCACTCCAATCAGGCGGGGGATTAGTTGCTAATAATGACCATGTATTATTTGTTACAATTGTTCCTGCTCCGATTTGTCCTTGAATTAAACCATCTGCCATAAGTTCATCTAGCGCAGTTATTACAGTACTTCGATTTACATGAAATAATTTTGCTAACTGCCGCTGACTAGGGATTTTACTTCCAATTGGCCATTCTCCGTTTTCAATTTTTTCTTTCATATAGTCTATTATCTGCCGATATTTGGGCACTTTTTTATCGTTTGTCATATAAAAAAACTCCCTCGTTTATTTAAAAGATTCAAAGTGGTTGGTTTTTCCGATAAATAACTGGTTGAAGACATTGTATCAACTATTAAATATGATGAAAAGAAATAATTGGTAATTTAAAAATGGTTGGTTTATTAGGGAGGGAGAGAAAACATGCATAATAAAAAATGGGATTTACGCATTATATGTGCTCACGCTTTTACAATTCTTATATGGGGAACTGCTTTTCCAGCAATTCGTATGGGGCTTGAATCTTATACGCCTGAACACCTTACTTTACTACGCTTATTAATCGCTTCATTTATACTTTTGTTATTTTCATTTATATACAAACTACGACTACCGGATTTAAAGGATATCCCAGCATTTTTTATATTTGGTGCTTTAGGGTTTACTATTTATCACATCGCATTAAACTACGGCGAAAAAACAGTAAATGCTGGATCTGCAAGTTTAATAATTTCAGTCACTCCAATAGTGACGGCAATTCTTGCTTTTGTTTTTTTGAATGAAAAAATGAAATTAAATGGCTGGATCGGTGGTGTAATGAGTTTTGCAGGAATTGCCTTAATTTCATTTAGCCAAGGCGACGCTATTCAATTAAATAGCGGGGGATTATTTATATTATTAGCGGCAATTTCAGAAAGTCTATTTTTCGTTTTCCAAACATCTTACTTAAAAAAATACAGCTTCTTACCATTTACCATATATACAATTTTGTCTAGTACTATATGTATGCTTATTTTCTTACCTGGAGTTTATCAAGAAATACTAGCAGCTCCTCTTGAAGTTAACTTGAGCGTTATATATTTAGGTGTCTTTCCAACAGTACTCCCGTATATTGCATTGGCCTATATTATATCTCGTGCTGGTGCTTCTGAAGCAACAAGTTCTCTATATTTAACGCCAATAACTGCGTGTTTCATTGCTTGGATATGGTTAGGAGAAGTGCCAACTTTAGTTTCGATAATTGGCGGCGTGATTACTATACTTGGAATTGTGATTGCTCATATACCAGTATTAAGAAAAGAAAAACATGGGAATTTAGCAAATAATCAATCCGTATAATGTAATTCAATAATGACTTTAAGATACTTTTTTATATAGTTTCTTTCTTATGTTGATAAATATAATATTTTGTATTTCAGTTAAATATTGTATGTTACATTTTATGTAGTAAGCATTTTAAAAGGAGCTGACAACATAATGAATGGAAAAAGAAAAATTTTCACATGTATTTCTATTGTAGGAATCGGACTAGCTAGTTTTTCTAATTCTAGTTTCGCAGCAAGTGTAACGGACAATTCAGTACAAAATTCTATTCCCGTAGTTAATCAACAAGTAGCTGCTGCAAAGGAAATGAAACCATTTCCCCAGCAAGTTAATTATGCAGGTGTTATAAAACCGAATCATGTTACACAGGAAAGTTTAAATGCTTCTGTAAGAAGTTACTACGATAATTGGAAAAAGAAATATTTGAAAAATGATTTATCTTCTTTACCTGGTGGTTATTACGTAAAAGGAGAGATTACAGGTGATGCAGATGGGTTTAAGCCACTTGGAACTTCAGAAGGTCAAGGGTATGGGATGATAATTACAGTATTAATGGCTGGTTATGATTCGAATGCTCAAAAAATCTATGACGGTTTATTTAAAACAGCAAGAACTTTTAAAAGTTCTCAAAATCCTAATTTAATGGGATGGGTTGTCGCAGATAGTAAAAAAGCACAAGGTCATTTTGATTCTGCTACTGATGGAGATTTAGATATTGCGTATTCTCTTCTTCTTGCTCATAAGCAGTGGGGATCTAATGGAACAGTTAATTATTTGAAAGAAGCACAAGACATGATTACAAAAGGTATTAAAGCTAGTAATGTTACAAATAATAACCGACTAAATTTAGGAGATTGGGATTCTAAAAGTTCACTTGATACGAGACCATCTGATTGGATGATGTCACACCTTAGAGCATTTTATGAATTTACAGGTGATAAAACTTGGCTTACTGTTATTAATAATTTGTACGATGTTTATACGCAATTTAGTAATACATACTCTCCAAATACAGGACTTATTTCAGATTTCGTTGTAAAAAACCCACCACAACCCGCACCTAAAGACTTCTTAGATGAGTCAGAATATACAAATGCATATTATTACAATGCTAGTCGGGTACCATTGAGAATTGTAATGGACTATGCGATGTACGGCGAGAAAAGAAGTAAAGTCATTTCTGATAAAGTTTCTTCGTGGATTCAAAATAAAACGAATGGAAATCCTTCTAAAATTGTGGATGGTTATCAATTAAATGGATCTAATATTGGTAGTTATTCAACTGCTGTATTTGTTTCACCGTTTATTGCTGCAAGTATAACAAGTAGCAATAATCAAAAGTGGGTAAATAGCGGTTGGGATTGGATGAAGAATAAGAGAGAAAGTTATTTTAGTGATAGTTATAATTTATTAACTATGTTATTTATTACAGGAAATTGGTGGAAACCTGTACCTGATGATACAAAAATACAAAATCAAATAAATGATGCAATTTATGAAGGATACGATAATTAATTAAATTTGAGAATGGTTACTCAAGAAAGGAATTAGCATACGCTAGTTCCTTTTTAATATTTTGTAAAACATTATCCATTCTAAAATTTGCATAGATATACTTGCTTTTTTCATATACATAGTTACTAATGACTCAATTTTTTCGTGAGAGGAGCGTATTTCTTGGAAAAAGTATTATTTTTCGGAGACCCAGGTATTGATGACTCATTTGCCATTATGTATGGCTTACTGCATCCCGAAATTGAAATTGTCGGTATTGTAACTGGATACGGAAATGTTGAGCATATACATGCTGCACATAATGCAGCGTATATTTTGCAGTTAGCAAATAGACAAGACATTCCTGTCATTAGTGGTGCAACAAAACCACTAACAGAAGAAATTACTACGTACTACCCTGAAATTCACGGAGCAGAAGGATTAGGGCCTATCCATGTTCCAGAAAATGTATTATCTATTCCAATATACAATTTTGGCAGTATTGCTGCGATTCTTATAAAGTACGGAAAAGATTTGACGATTGTTGATGTAGGAAGATCTACCTCGTTAGCAATTGCTCTTAATTTATGGAATGACTTAATACTAAATGTAAAAGGAATATATTTCATGGGTGGTGTCTTTTTAGAAGTAGGAAACGTTACTCCATTAGCAGAGGCAAATGTGTATGGAGATCCTATAGCAAGTAAAATTGTTTTTCAGCAAGCAAAGAATTTATTCATATTCCCTTTAAATGTAACAAATAAAGCTGTGTTAACTCCAAATGTATTTAATTATATCCAAGCTAATTCAAAGAATCCATTTCATACGATAATGAAACCGATGTATGATTACTATTTATCTGCATACCAAAAACTTAATCCATCTATCGAAGGGCCATTGCTTCATGATGTGGTTGCTATAAGTGGATTAGTAAATCCAAGCTTTTTTGAATTTGTACATCGTACAGTGAATGTTGATACATACGGAGATACGAAAGGACAAACATTTGCTGATTTTCGCCTTAGCTCTATATCTGAAGGAGCCCGTATAGCATTAGAAATAGATGAACAAAAATTTATTCAAGATTTTATAAAAATTATGTTATAAGTTGTTGTCGAAAAAGGGAATTATTTCAACGCGTTGAATATAAACATACATCCTCTATATAAAGGAGCTTACAATATTGAATGTCCGGTTAAAGGTTGTTACGAGAGAAAATTGGGAAGAAGCATTAAAACTACAAGTTAAAGAAAATCAGTTGAAATTTGTTCCATCCGTAGCAGTTTCGCTTGCTAAAGTATATATAAAACCAGATGGTGACAATGTAGAGTACATACCATTCGCTATATACGATGGTGACCTTATGGTTGGTTTTGTTATGCATGCTGTTGTAAGAGAGACATCGGATATGTATTGGATTAACGGATTTATTATTGATCAATCGCAGCAAGGTAATGGTTATGGAAAAGCAGCATTACAAGAAAGTATTAATATAATAAAAAATACGTTTAAATCGTGTAAAGAAATAAGATTAACAGTACATAAAGATAATATCTCTGCAAAGAAACTATATGAACGATATGGTTTCATATCATTAGGACAGGAGTATGATGGTGAGCAAGTATATCGTTTATTTGTTTAACTATTATGAAGTAAAGGTGTGAAATGAAATATGCAATTTACTGAATTGAAAATTGAAGTATTCATTCCTGAAGAATATATTGAAACATTAAGGGATGAATTAAATAAAATTGGAGCATGTAAAACGGGCGAATATGACCATTGTCTTTCCTATAGTTCAGTGAAAGGATATTGGAGACCTTTAGATGAGGCATCTCCTTTTAATGGAGAAATTGGTCGAATATGTTAAGGGCAAGAATGTAAAGTTGAAATAAAGTGTAAACGAGAACTTGTAAAAGATGCTCTTGAAGTTATTAATGATATGCATCCGTATGAAACACCTATGATTTATATTATACCAATACTAAATGACTATTTTGAGCAACTATACATTGAATAACTAGGAGGAATATCAATTGAAAAGTAAATTCCATCATATTGTACGAGCAGTCATGATAAAAGATGAAAAATTATTAGTTGCTGAATATATTGGCCATCATTATTTTTTACCTGGTGGCCATGTTGAAATTGGAGAATCAGTAGAGAATGCATTAATAAGAGAGTTAAGAGAAGAACTTGGAGTAAACTGTAGTATACAACAATTTTTAGGAGTCATAGAAAATCAATGGCAAGATAAAGAAGTGCTCCATCATGAAATTAATCACATTTTTGAAGTAGAGTCACAAGATTTACATACGGACTTAACACCGAAATCGAGCGAGTCTCATTTAGCATTTCACTGGATAGATTATAATAAAGAAGCCTTAAATCATTATGAAATCATGCCAATGCCTTTAGTGAAGGAATTACTAGAAAGAAAGTTAAGTGATGAACTACTAAATTGTTGGATTAGTAATTTTTAAATCACTTTATTTATAGTAAATACGTCCATCGAATAAATATAAAGAAAATAGGCTGAAAAACAAGGTACATCACCTAGTGTAAGTTCATATTTTGTTGATGTACGCATTTAGTCTATAGTCTTGTTTCTATTTTGTTTACAAAAATATATAAACTTTAACGTTTGGGCTAAATTTATATTTATAAATGGAGGGGTTCGTAATGAATCAGTTTCAACATGAATTACAAACATTAAACCTTAATGATTATCAAACTGGTAATGTTGTGTATTGGGATCAACAACAAAGCCAATATCCATATTATTACATCCAAGGCGATGCACGTCGTTGTGGCGGATGCGGAGGTTGTGGTGGACGCTGTGGCGGTTGCGGCGGTGGCAGATGTGGTGGTTGCGTAGGTTGTGCCGGATGTTTTGGTTGCTTTAATTGCTGGAACTGGTGGATTATTTAAATATAGTACATCATTAATATTTTATATGAAAGAAAGGTGTAAATACTGTTTATACTTTTCTTTCATGCTGTAATTTTGATGTGTATTAAGGGGGATTTATTTGTATACATATGATAAGTTGATTTCTTGGGTAGAGAATATAAAAGAAAAAAATCATAGTTCTGCTACAGCAATTTGTATTATAAAAAATAATAAAGTCGTATTAGAGCATTATAGCGGTTATCACTCAAATACATCGACTAATAAAAAAGTAACCGCATCTTCGCAGTTCAACGTTGCTTCTGCTAGAAAAAGTTATTTAGGATTAATGATAGCGTATGCGCTTTACGAGGGGAAAATAAACTCTATTGATGATGAAGCGATAAAATATTTTAAAGACTTTAATCCTGCATTGCTTGGTAAAACAACGATAAGACATTTAGTAACACATTCGCACGGATTAGAAGAAATGAATGACGGGACAATTTTTCGTGAATTTGAACCGGGACAAGCATGGGCATATAGAGATATTAATGTAAGAATGATGACACGTCTTATTTATCAGCTATATAACAAAAGTTTTCCTGAATTGTTAAAGGAGCGTGTTTTTAAGCCTGCTAATTTTCAAGAAACAGGTTGGAGAGTTCAGCGAGATGAAAATTTAGTTGACGTTGTTAATAATCCAAATGAAGACGCGACTAGTGAAATTGGTACGGTAGATGACGGTACTGAAAAAAATCTGTTTGTCTCAGCTAGAGAATTTGCTTATTGGGGCAATCTTCATTTAAACCAAGGTGTGATAAACGGTAAGCAAATTGTTCCAAAAGAAGTTATAAAAATCGCTACGAGTTTGCAGAGTCCAACATATGTAAATAAAGAGCTACCACAAAATGGCTTGTTTTGGTTCGTTCAAAATGAACCTGCACAATTAAGCGAACTTGGTGAACGTGTTCCAAAAGGGTCATATCAAATATTAGGGATTACTGGACCGACTATTTTAGTAATACCTGAATATAATGTAGTTGTTGTAAAAATGTATAACAAAAGATATAACTACGGCGGTGATAATTACTTATATTATTTACGTGAATTTAGTAATTTAGTCGCTGATACATTTAGTAACGGTAATAGGGCATAATTACTCCTATAACAAAAAGGAGTGATTGTAAGTGAAAGATAAAGTGAACAAAAATAAAAAACAAAATATAAAAGATGTAAATACAGAGCAAAATGCAATTTATAGCGATCCTAAAGATGCAGCTAATATGCAAACTGTACCGCAGCCGAAGGATTTTGATGAAATCGAATATTAATTTTTCATCCGACTATATGATGAATGAAAAATACGTCTTAAGTCTCATCACATATAAGAAATTATTTGATAACATATATACATAAGCATTCGAAAATGGCTTATCTTAACAAAGCTTTCTTTAGAAACATCTGATATAACCTGCAAAAGACACTTCTTTATGAAGTGTCTTTTTGTGTATATGAACTTAATTACCATTTTCCGTACAGTATCTTGCAATTTACGATGGATATACTAACTGTGAAAATCTATGTCAAGATAAAAGAAGGGGACAGTTAGTATGAAACAAACTTCTATAAATCCGTTACTAATTGTTCTAGGTACAATCATTGTTCAAATTGGCCTTGGAACAATTTATACATGGAGTTTATTTAATCAACCCCTTGTAAGTAAGTTTGGATGGAATCTTAATTCAGTAGCGATAACTTTCTCTATAACAAGTTTTTCTTTATCATTCTCAACTTTATTTGCAGCAAAATTGCAGAAAAAATTAGGACTTCGGAAACTTATTGCTACTGCAGGAATTGTTTTAGGACTCGGCTTAATACTTAGTTCACAAGTTTCTTCCTTACCACTATTATATTTATTAGCTGGTGTTGTTGTTGGTTATGCGGATGGAACAGCTTATATTACATCACTATCTAATTTAATTAAATGGTTTCCAAATCGGAAAGGGCTTATTTCAGGTATATCTGTATCAGCGTATGGAATGGGCAGCTTAATCTTTAGATATATAAACGGAAATCTTATCGATAACCTTGGTGTATCACAAGCATTCTTATATTGGGGTATTATCGTGTTACTTTTAGTGTTAATCGGATCGTTCTTCTTACGTGAGGCAATTGTAAGTAATGCTGTAACTGAAACATTGCACAATGACTATACTCCGCGTGAAATGATGCGAACGAAACAAGTATATCTGCTATTTTTTATGTTATTCACCTCGTGTATGGGTGGTTTGTATTTAATCAGTATGGTAAAAGATATCGGTGTACAACTCGTTGGACTTAGCGCAGCAACCGCTGCAAACGCCGTTGCTATGATTGCAATTTTTAATACAGTAGGTAGAATTATTCTTGGGACGTTATCAGATAAAATCGGCCGAATGAAAATTGTCTCTGCAACGTTTATTATTATAGGATTGTCAGTCTTTACTTTAAGTTTTATTCCGCTAAATTACGGAATCTATTTTGCTTGTGTAGCAAGTGTCGCCTTTTGCTTCGGCGGTAATATAACTATATTCCCAGCTATTGTCGGAGATTTCTTTGGATTAAAAAACCATAGTACAAATTACGGGATTGTCTACCAAGGTTTCGGATTTGGTGCGCTTGCAGGATCATTTATTGGAGCGATACTCGGGGGATTTCAACCAACTTTCATTATAATCGGTGTTTTAAGTGTTATTTCCTTCATTATTTCAATATTAATCCGCCCACCAAATGTAGAAAAGAAAAAGGAACTAAAACATTTACATCGGAAATTAGCTTAATTTTAAAAAGAGTCCTCATGTTAGGGCTCTTTTTTATTCCATTAACTTTGCTTCTTTACGAACTTATTAAAGACAGGACAATTTCATTATAAAATTGAATAGATAAGTAAAAAGGAGCGTGACACTTAAAATGAAAATAGTACAGCAGTGGGTACAAGAAGATAGTGATTACATAAGAGAGAAAGTAATTGAATACAATCAAAAATATCTTGCAGATGAAGAAAAAACACCTTCAGAAAAGGTTAGTTTCATAGTAAGAAATGAAAAAGAAGAAATAGTAGGTGGGGTAACGGCAATAACTTTTTGGCACCATGTACACGTTGACTTTCTATGGGTTTCTGAAGAATATAGGCATGAAGGTTACGGAAGCAAGTTAATAAAGCTTATTGAAGAATTTGAAATTGAAAAAGGGTGTAGGTTAATTAATTTAGATTCTTTTAGTTTCCAAGCACCTGATTTTTATAAGAAACATGGATATAAAGTAATTGGAGTAAGTGAAGATCATCCGAAAGGACATAATCATTATTATTTAGAAAAACGGTTAAAAAGTATATAGAATTTGTTAACGTTAGTATTTGAAATACAAATGCAATAAGGGCGAGGTTATTATTAATTTCAGTATTAATTGAATCAATTTTTATACTAAAACTGCAAGAACGTACTTTGGATAATCTTCCTAAGGTACGTTCTTTTTTTATATCAGTAGCCTATTCTTATTAACTCCAACAATAGCGGTAAAGGCAAGACTTAACTAACTTATATATATTAAAAGGAGTTAATGGTAGAATGAATAGAAGACAGAAAATTCCTTTTATTTAAAATAGAGGAGGTACATATGAAAAAAGTTAATGTTACATACGCGATTTTGTACGATAAAACTAATGAAAAGATCTTAATGGTAAAAAACAAAGGGGAAAATGGTTCTTATTATACATTACCAGGTGGCGCAGTTAAACTAGGAGAAACATTAGAAGAAGCAGTAATTCGAGAAGTAAAAGAAGAAACAGGGTTACATATAAACGTAAACGGGATTTGTTCTATCAGTGAAGCCTTTTTCGAGGAAAGAGATCATCATGCAATTTTCTTTAATTTTCTAGGCGAAATAATCGGCGGGGAGACATATATATCAAGGCCAAAAGAAATCGAAGAGATTACTTGGATGGAATTACATATAGCAGCACCGTATTTACGCATACCAGAACATTTACTATATTTATTACAAAAGAAAGAAACAGTACCTTATTTTTTTAACGGAACAATCGTTCATCAATCTTCATAAAAATATTATCTCATGTAAGGCGGGGGAAACATGGAGTTTATCGTTAATCACAAACAATTCACTCAAGCACTTTCAGAAGTCAACAAAGCAATATCAACAAAATCTTTAATTCCTATATTATCTGGTATAAAAATAACTGCAGATCAATCTGGAATTACTTTAATTGCAAGTAACTCAAATATTTTTATTGAAAAATTCATTCCTGTTTCAATTGAAGACGAAAAGATTGCAACTATTTTAAAGGTAGGAACTATTGTTGTACCTGCAAAGTATTTCATTGAAATAATAAAGAAAATGCCAAGTGATATCGCAATAAAAAGTAAGAATGAGCAAACTATTAAGATACAATCAGAAGAAATCACATTAAGTTTAAATGGATTTCCTGCAGATGAGTTTCCGAATGTACCGCTTATAGACAATCATGCAGAAATCAAGGTAGAGACAGAGCAATTGATTGAAGTATTTAAACAAACAGTCTTTGCGGTAGCAAAAAATGAATCTAGACCTGTTCTTACTGGGGTGCATATAGAGTTATCTAATAATAAGTTAATTTGTGCTGCAACTGACTCACATAGACTAGCGATACGCGAAACATTACTTTCCTCAGATGTAAAAGCAAATTGTATTGTACCAAGCGCAACCATTAGTGAACTTCTAAAATTAATGAACAGCAATTCGGAATTCGTATATATCTACCTTTCAGAGAGTCATATTATATTTACGCTCGGAACAACTACATTATATTCAAGACTAATTGAAGGGAAATATCCTAATATTTCTAACCTTATTCCAAATGATTTTAAAACGATTATTAACGTAGATAGAAAAAAGATATTACAAGGTGTAGACCGATCAAGTTTATTAGCAAGTGAATGGGCTAATAACAATGTTAACTTAGAAATCATAAACGAATCCACAATTAAAATTTCTTCAAACGCTTCTCAAATTGGGAAAATATCTGAAACGCAACAAATAGATGCGATTCAAGGTGAAAAACAATTAAATATATCTTTCGATGGGCGTTTTATGGTTGATGCTTTAAGAGCAATAAAAGAAGAAACGATTACTTTAAGTTTTGGAGGTTCTATGCGACCGATATTGATTGAAGCAGGAGAGCAATCTGCAGCAGTACATCTTATATCGCCAGTAAGAGCTTATTAAGGATAGAGGAAGGGATTAATAGACAAAGCAGCAATGGTAATCTGAAATACAAAGCAAAATAATAATAACCTGAATATAAAAGCCATAGATTAATCGATATGGGGTGAGTACGATGAAGAAAATAATTGTTTTACTCATTGGTATAGTTTTAATTATTTTTGCTTTTTATCAATACAACAAAAAAGACTATGCAGCTAAAAGTACTAACTTGTATGTAGAAAACTTTAAAGGGGAAAATGATTCAATAAAAATACAATCTGCTATTAATAAAGCAGAGTCTAGTAAAATTAAAACTGTATTGCTTGATGATAAAAAGTATAAAATCACGTCACCAATCATTGTTAAAAAAGGTGTGAAATTATTATTTGGTTATGGATCCCAATTTGTAGTTGAGGGAAACTTTAGAGTTTTAGAACTAGAGAAAAACGCATCCATTGAAGGAGCGTATATAACTATTGACGATCCTAAATTTAACTCTGAAGTTATTTATTTAGACGGTAAAAATAAATATTATAACACTTGGAACAAAACACAAATAAAAGATATAAATATTATCAATTGGACGGAAACGAATAAAGGTACCGGAATTTCTTTATACTCTGCTGGAAAAGAAAATGAAATTTCGTTTGTTAACTTCGAAAATATTAAAGTTGTAGGAATGGAAACTGGACTGAAATTAGTAGCGAAAAAACCGAGCACCGGACAAGCTTGGATAAATGCCAATCGTTTTATGAACTTTTCTTTAGAAGACTGTGTAAATATGATTTATATGGATAGTCAAGTAACTACGCCAAATGAAATTAGTGGGAATCAATTTACAAACCTTCAAATACAGCCTTCAAATAAAACAAAAAGCATTATACAGGTAAGTGGTCAACATAATGAATTTCATGGGATGGTGTGGGATTTAAATAAAATAAAACATGAAAACGAACTCATTGAACTGACTGATAAGAGTATGAATACAGTGGTTGAAATGTCCAGTGTACCAGCAAATAGAGTATTAGATAGTGGGAGATCCAATATAGTGAAATAAGTTTAAATACAGAAAAAAGAGCGAATTCTTTATAAGAGGATTCGCTCTTTTTATATTTTAAAATTAAATTTCCTTCCACCAAGCGGATAAAGGATAGTCTGTAGATTTTAACGTAATAGATTCGCCAATTTGTGGCGTTGTAATTTTAACTCCTAAACGGTTAGCTTCTTTCGTAACACGTTCTATCGGGTCACTCCATTCGTGTAATGCTAACGTAAAAGCACCCCAATGAATCGGAAGAAGTAATTCTCCTTTAACATCAATATGAGCTTGTACCGTTTCTTCAGGCAACATATGAATAGCAGACCACCTCGGATCATATTGCCCGCATTCCATTAATGTAAGATCGAATGGACCGTATTTATCACCAATTTCCTTAAAGTGAGGGGCATAACCGCTATCACCACTAAAGAAAATTTTAGTCTCTTGACCAAGAATAAGCCATGAACACCATAATGAACGATCTCTATCTGTCATACCACGTCCAGAGAAATGCCTTGCAGGCGCACATACTAACTTAATATTATCAAACGTAATTTCGTCCCACCAATTATGCTCACTAATTTTACTAGGTGAAACACCCCGTTTAATAAGATATTGTGCAACTCCAGTTGGAACATAAAAGTGTTTTGCGCGATTTTTTAACTGCATAATACTTTTGTAATTCAAATGATCATAGTGATTATGAGAAATGATAATCGCATCAATTTCTTGAAGGTCATCACGTTCTAAAGAAAAAGCACCACTATAACGCTTACTATTAAACAAGGGAAATGGGGAAGAGGCATCTCCAAACATCGGGTCTAATAACAGTTTTTTACCTTCTATTTTCAAAAGAGAAGCAGAATGGCCAAACCATGTAACACTCTCTAACGCTTCATTATCTTTATTTGATAAAACAACAGGCAAATCCTTTATAGGACGCAGCTTTGATTTTATTTTAAAGTAATCCGTCATTAAACTTATAATATCTTTCGGTTTAAAACTCATATCAGTATGAATTTGATTTGTATATTTCTTATTCATTCGTTCTCCTTTTTACGATTAACAATTTACGTATGTTGTTATTGTAGCTATTTGTAGTTTAAACTATATTATTTTACCTTTCATCTAAAATGCCTTGTATTTCATAAATCCGTCAAATTCATTATTTGTATCTATAAAGTACAAATCGCATAGCAGCAGCTAAGACAAATATTAAGTACATGTAAATTGTTTTTATTTAGTAAATTCCTTCTTATACGCAACAAAGAACATATGTTTCATTGTATGTTATAGAAGAAAATATGTCTCTAATAAAAGAAAGGAAGGAGAGGATGTAAGTGCACATAGAGCGAAAAAAGAAATCAAAATGTAAACTATCAAAATCTGAGATAACGCAGCTATATGCAGAGGGGAAAAGCACCTCAGAGATTGCTACACTTGCTAATGTGTCTGCAAGGTATATTCGTATGGTTTTATCAGACAGCAACGTCCCAAGGCGCGCTATAGGGAGTTGGAAGAGAAAGTATGACATAAAAGAAAATTATTTTAAAACTTGGTCAAATAATATGGCTTATATTTTAGGATTTATAGCAGCTGACGGCGTTATACAAAAAGAAAATCAATGCGTCAGTATATCACAAAAAGAAAGTTATATTTTAGAAGATATAAAAAAAGAATTAAACACCAACCAGCCACTTTATCAAAACAAAAAAACAGACGTATATATGCTAAACATTAATAGCAAAACAATAAAAGACGACCTTATGAACATACATGGAATCATGCCATGTAAATCATTAAATATTAAATTTCCATTCGTGCCTGAAGAATATTTACATCATTTTGTTCGTGGATATTTTGATGGGGATGGTTACGTCAAGTATGAAACGT
This sequence comes from Bacillus sp. ISO11, assembly GCF_003458115.1. Lineage (NCBI taxonomy): Bacteria > Bacillati > Bacillota > Bacilli > Caryophanales > Bacillaceae > Bacillus > Bacillus sp. ISO11. The sequence continues at coordinate 185,569 of NZ_QXCO01000009.1, forward strand.
ATACAGTAAGCTTTGTAGGAGGATCATATAGCTTTATGAATTCTTTAAATCAGGTACTACAAAATCACAATTTACCAGCCGATTTACTAAATCAAAATAAACATTATCGCGTCATTTTAACCGGGAGAAAATCAATACAACTATTTTCAAATTGGATTTATAAAGACAAAGATATTTATTTGCATAGAAAATATGAAGAATTTCAGAAAGAAAGTCTAAGTCTAGATCAATTAAAAGATCGAAACCTAAAAAGAACCCAATCTGCTGTTAAGCAGAGAAAACAAAATTTCCTTAAGGAATATATGAAAAATAAATGTATCGCTAAAACTTGTTCCATTTTAGAAATAAAGGAACCAACTTTTAAAAGTTGGTTAAAAAATGATAATCAATTTAAAAAAGACTATGAAAGAATTCATTCATTATAAAAATACAAAAAACCTTAGTATATCTATGCTAAGGTTTTTAATTTGAGATTATTAGAGGATACTTATTTTCGTTTATAGAAGTTAGTAAATACATAAATCTTACAATGAATTTACTAGTAAGGGAGGGGTTATGAAGTGTTTACTAATAATATTCCGGAGAATATATTACATACAGCTTATGAAGCTAAAATGATTTTCTCTGGAGATAATTCGCCATCTATAAAAATAAAAGGAACGAAACTTCAATATTTACTTGTAATGCTTCATCTTGGATCAGTAAAGATTTAGTCTTATTGTTTAATGAAAACGATAAATCTTTAAAAGAATACTTTGCCAGCAGCAGATACTCAAAAGAAATTACTTATGAAGAGTTTTTTATCTGGTGGGATCACTTTTTCTATACAAAAGTAACTGAAGAATTAATAAAACAAGGTGTAATTATAACAAGCACAAAAAAAAATCAAACGTACATAATCCATCAATAACTTTAAATTAAAGTGCTAATACACTTTTACAAATGTAGCAGCTAAATCGATAAATAATTATTAGTAAATAGAGGATAATCTGAAATCAAAACCTAACATTAAGAAAATGAAATGTTTAAAGGGGAGAAGAGCCTTGCAAAAGAAATTTATCAATCCAGAAACGATGCCACCAACTTTTGGATACTCGCATGTAGTCGAAGTTACAAACGCTAAACGAACAATTTACATATCTGGACAAGTAGCGATTAACACTGACGGTCAAATAGTTGGAATTGACGATTTAGCTACACAAACGCGACAAGTATTCGAAAATATTAAAAGTGCATTGGAAACTTCGGAATTAAAATTTAATGATGTAGTCAAATTAACATTTTTCTTAACAGATATTTCTCAAATGGCCATTGTGAGAAATATTCGAGATCAATACATTGACACTAATAATCCACCAGCAAGTTCAGCTGTAGAAGTTAGAAAGTTAATTAACGATAACTTATTAATTGAAATCGAAGCAATCGCTGTAGCAAACTAGTTATAAAAAAATATTCGTCATCATAATACAATTCGTTTAAAATGAACAGATTAAACGAATTGTATTTTTATTATTTAAAATCTAATTTATATCCGAAAATATTATTATCAATAGCTAATAAAGCGAATAAATACATAACCAATCACACATTACTAATTCGGTGGAAAAGGGGATCATAATAAACACAACTAAAACTTAGTAAGTTTATTACTTTTTTACAGTTAACATAATATATATTATAGGCAGTTATAGGAACAAAGCGATATCGGGTATCAAAAACCAAGTAAACTATACTTAATGAGACGAAACAGAGATTTTTAGTGAGATTTACACAAAATCTTATCTAAACGAATTTCTACAGTTTTTATCATTTATTTTGCTATAAATCCATCACAGCAAATTCAAATCAATAATCCATTAAGAATTATCGAATCAAAAACATTTTTGATCGACAAGAAATTTTTTATACAGAAAAATTATTTCTATACAAAATATAAATTAATAATTATATTTTATGTTTTACTTTATGAATTTATTGCTATTTGCACACGTTTTACAACTTCACATTATTTGTTGTTATTTCTGTTATTTAGGCTTGACTTTCATTACACTCATTGTTTCTTATCCTAGTTAACATAACGCTTATTTTTAACATAAAAAAAATCCTCCTCACCTTCAAGAAGATTTTTTATTTGCTATTATTTTATTTATATCTTCTAGTAACAATCCCAATTGTAAATGACATTGGAAAAATCTAGATTTAACAGCTCTTCCTTACGTATAAAGAAATTAGCAACCCCAGAATCGCCCCACATAATATTTAATGAATCGTCTGTATCAATTTGCAGCAATAATATGTCATGTTGCTGGTATTTTTCTTCCCATTCTCTCGGATCTGTCTGTGTGAAAAATGGATATCCACCAATTTTATGTCCTTGATCTTTACATAAATCATCATACAGTTCGCCTAATTCTGTATTATTTTCTTCATCAACAATTTCTTCCCAATCAATGTTATCACTAAAAATCATTTCAAATCGATAATCTCTTGGTGTTACTGGTTGATAAGCTAACTCAAAATTCAGTTTTGCTGCTTCAGGTATGATAAAGTCTTCTAATTCTAAAGTGTTTAAATAACTAAAATCAGTAATTACCTTATTTAAATCTTCTATAATTGTAGAATGATAAATAATTCGAAAGTCTTTTTGGATTGTTGGATGATCAAAATCTGCTCCATAAAGCTCATCATCAGCACTTACGAAAAACTGTAACATTCCCTTTTGAGGCATATATTCAACATGCGGAATTTCTTCAAAGTTTAACTGCGCAAGTAGCATCATAGGTTGTCCATTTGAGTCTTTAGGATGCTCTTGATCTATAGGTAAATACGGATAACCACCAAACTTACTCTCAAAAAGTGTTGTCTCTGCTAATGTTCCAGACACTTTAACATACGGTTTTATACTTTCTTCTAAAATACTACGATACTGCTCTAGTTCTGTCGGAATTTGAAGTTGATACGTATTCTTCATCACATTTGCCTCCCTTTAGTAATGAATTGAAAATGCCTTACTTAATTATATAGCAAGAAATAGCTTTGTGAAAAATTGTTAAAAGTCCGTTTTCACCCTCGTTTTTTGCGCACTTGGTGGACAAAGTAAATTGTGTTCTAAAACCTTTTTATTAATAGTTCGAATTAAATCCGCTGTTTCTGCCGCATTTGTATTTTCTTTTAGTCTTTCTTTTAAATCGTCAATTTCTTTTGAAAGCTCAATCCACCTTGGTAAAACATGATTATTTGCTAAAGTTCTATAAAGTTGTTTTTCAGGATTGTAAGAAAGATCTTTATCGAGATTAAGAGGTTTACCTTTACCAGGTAAATTATCAAAAGCTCCTTTCTGTTCTGCTTGTTTAACGATAGAACTAATATGATCCTCATACGTATACGACCAAACTTTCTCATCTTTTACTAAAATCTCTTGCTTTTTTAGTTTTTTATCTAGTTCTTCTTGATTCATAGCTTCTCTCTCCTTTTTATTTTTTAGTGTCGTTTTTGTAAAATTCAATGCCCTTAATCCTTCGAATAGCTTTTCTCGCCACCACACGCTATCATGACCGCCTTGAAACTCTTCATAAGTAATTTGGTATTCCTTTTCTTTTAAAGCTTTATACAGACGTCTATTAGCCGTTAAAAGAGGTTTGTTTTCAAGTTCTCCTACTGCTATGTAAGAATAGAGATGAGTCGCATTTGAATCTATTGATTAAATTTGATTTTCAATCCAAGGAATTGCATTTTCATAATCATCTTTTTTCCAATGTACGGATCCAGACATTGACAACACATTTCCGAAAACATGTGGATTTTGAAGTGTTGCATAAAAAGCTGCTAAGCCACCAAGACTGAAACCAGCAATTGTTGTATGTTTTGCTTCTTGATGCACACCACGGAAGTAATTCCTCCTTGAAAAATGCATTCATTTTATCATTATAAGTTAGCTCTTCTAATCGATCGACAGGATCTATAGCAACAGCAATACAAGATGGGATTTCATTTTTGTAAATTAAATAATTAAGTGTTTTTGCGATTGGAAGGTTATGAATGAATGAATTCCCATCAAATACAATGAGAAGTTCTTGAAGATGTGAAGTGTGAGAATAATCATGAGGCGTATAAATATGAATTTTACGTGTGTTATTTAAAATCGAACTATAAAAAGAATATGTTTCAATCTTTCCGGATGGATAATCATTTGAAGGAAAACGACTGCTATACTGCACGTCCATACCTATTTTTAACACAGACGCTTTATTGGTACCTTCTCCATCACCTCTCTTTCTCCTTTGTAGTATTCTATATGTAATTTTTTCATTAGAATCCCTATATAAAAGTAGTCGTAAGTTATGTGTTTAGAGAAGTTATTGATTAGAAAGATGATCAATTGCTTGAATAGAAAGTTCCAATGATTTTATTCTTCTTTCTAACAGTGTTCTTTGAGGACTCCCAAGCTTTGACTTAACATAAATCTTTTCAATTGATGGCAACAAACCAATTAGAACATTTCGAGCGTCTGCTAAATCCTCTTGGGTGTAATGATGGGTTTCTTGATTCCAAATACTTTCTAACATAGCTAAGCCGATACTAGCTGCTTTGAGTCTTTTTTTCACTAATGTAGTATTTGCACCTTTTTGAGTCATCTGAGATAGTGCATTTTCAAGTTTACGGATTGTTGACTGTAAAGACTGTATAGATTCTACTTTATCTACATTTGATACGTTTTCCATATTAAACCTGTCCCTTCTTCGTTTCTAAATTAGTTTTCTTGATATTTGATAATACCATTTAGAAGCGAATTTTACTTGAAATATTTGAGTTGGACATGAATTGAAAGGAAAACAGCTAACAAGCTTCTATCTCCTCCCTCTTACATATTCTATATGTACTTCTTTTTTCTCGTTAAAATACCTACATGGACAAGGTGTTAATATTGTATATTTTATGAACAAAAAACGTACAAGCAGCATCACTTGTACGTTTTTTGTTCAGTAAGATAATAAAGTAATAGCTTACGGGTCTTTTCATAATTCATGAAATCTCTATATAAAATGGGATAATTCATAATCTCTGTTTCTAGAAAACGATATTGCGGAAACCACTCAAAAAACGATTTTCTTAGCCACTTAATTTGATTAAACACAATCTCCTGTTCATTATTATTAAGCACGTAACTTAAAGTACCTGCTGTATGCATCTAATAATAATTTAAATCAGCGCTTATACAATCATCTTCTGTAAACGTATTATTAAAATCTTTTCTTATTTTTCGAATGTCACAATTCGGAAACGGTTTATACAGTGGACTAGGCATGTTCTGCAATTCATTAAAAATAACCTTTTTACCTACCACCCCTTTATTTCTCTAGCCAATTTAATAAGTTTTCATAATGATATTGAGCATCGATATACCCAAGATTATATAAATTAACGAGCTTTTCCTTATTTCTTTCTATTCCGCTTATAGGAAGCTGTACACTTGGTTGAATTACATAAAAATTATCTTTTTGTTCTTCTTGATTCATATAAGATATCGTCTCGTTATAAAAACGATAATGGTCTACTAAATTCTCTGCGATTTTCGGATATTTTCTATATAAAATTTTAGCTAGGCCTGAAAATTTATTTCGCTGCTTCTCGTATCCTTCTGGCTTTGTCATAATTACAACGTTCTTTTCATAACCATCAGTTTGAGCTTTTAAAACTGGTATAGGATCTATAATTCCTCCATCTAGTAATTTTCGATTATCATATTCTACAGCAGGTGCTATAAACGGCACAGAGCTGGATGCACGGATGATTTTTAAAATATCATTTCCATGTTCTGTTTTATTATAATAAACAGCTTGTCCTGATTCGCAATCAGTCGTCCCTATAACAAATTGTTCATTACAGTTTAAGAAAGTTTGAAAATCAAATGGAACAATTTTATTAGGTACTTCATCAAATAAAAAGTCCATTCCAAATAATTCACGTTTTCGAATTAAATTTCGATAAGATATATACCTGTAATCTGATACTAGTTCTGTATTTACTTTCTTATTTTTCCCTTGTTGACGCGACAAATAGGTTGCTCCCATACAGGCTCCAGCTGATACGCCGACTACATATGGAAAGAATAAGTTCTTTTCCATGAAATATTCGAGTACACCTGCAGTATATAAACCTTTCATTCCTCCGCCCTCTAATACTAAACCGATATTCTTCATTCTATATCCCTCTGCTTCTTTTTTCTTAATTTCATATTAGCATAAGATTTTAAGATGAGGTTATATAAACTAATTACAACAATAACCAGAAACTACTAAAGTAATGTGATAATATCTTTGTGAGTAACATGTTACAATATAAGTAATTCATTCCACATATATTAAAGGAGGAATTTAATATGGGTTTATTTAGCGGTATTTTAGGAAATGCATCAAATACGAGTTCTGAAAGTGTAGAACGTGATTTAGAGAAGATTATGCTAGACGATGAAAAAGTAGAGCATGCTTATAAATTAATTCGTGATCTAATCGTATTTACAAATCGTCGTCTTATATTAGTAGATAAACAAGGAGTAACTGGCAAAAAAACAGAATACCATTCTATTCCTTATAAAAGTATTACACAATATAGCATCGAAACGGCTGGGCATTTTGATTTAGATGCAGAACTTAAAATTTGGGTGTCTAGTATGGAGGAACCAATTACGAAAGAATTTAAAGGTGACGATAGTATTTTAAGCATTCAAAAAGCGCTAGTAACCTTTACGACAAAGTAGTGTTTTTTGTATCTTTATTCATTTTCGAAATTACTAACCCGAGTATTTTGGAAGAACATACATTATTTTTGTATATTTAATCTAAAATAACATAAAAAGGTAAAGCGTATTTTAAATGCTTTACCTTTCTTTTTTGTAATAAACAAGTGTAGTTTTATCATTTAATTTCTTTATTACTTCTGTTCTTTTATACCCCATTTTCTCGTATAGAAAACAATTTCTTTCTTCTTCTAAAATCGTAGCAAGTTCAAAACTTCGTGCTTCTGGAAACATTTCTTCAATTAAAATAAGTACCTTCTGAGCAATTCCTTTCCCTTGATAGATTGGATGAATAAACATTGGACTAATCCAAAATTTATAAGGTAGTTCTTTTGCGGATATACATATCGCTCCAACAAGTTTCGAATCTATTATCACCTTATAAAAATTACTGCTGGGATTATTTATTCTAAAAATAGTTTTTTCAATAGTTTCATTTGCTGGATTTGTTTCATAGTCTTTATATTTATGTAATAAAGAGCTAAATGAGTCTATTTGCATTTGAAATATAACTTCTGCATCAGTTTCTGTCACCTTTTCTAATATAATCTCCATGTTACCAATTTAGACGCTTTCTTAAAGAAGTAATATGAGCGGTATGGTGACGACCATGCCATGCATATAGTCCTATTGCAACAGCAAGTTTTGTTTCACCAGTTTCAGGATGGTTAAATGTCTTTTCTAAATCTTCAATTTCTAGAGAATATAAAAGATTAACCCATCTTTTATGTAATGAATCTAGCATTACTAGTGAAACATCTACCGGTAATTTTGAATCAGGTAACTCTGCCCATTTCTCTTCTTTATACGGCTTAATAGTTGGATTCTTTTCTGTCAGTGCTAATTTAAAGCGTATGTAGCTATTCATATGGCTATCAACGACGTGATGAACTACTTGACGTACAGTCCAACCTCCAACGCGATATGGTGTATCTAACTGCTTCTGATCTAAATCTTTAATTGCCCTTGTTAGTTCATTAGGTAAATCTTCAATTTCTTGAATCCATGTATCAATCATTTCTTCAGTTATAGGACGTTTGTATGTAAATTGGCCAATTGGATAACGTAAATCATTCATGAATAAGTCCTCCTTATTATAAGTGTGAAGTATTTCTCCAAATATAGTGTACAAACTTCACATGTTCTCCATTTAATTCTACAGATGTTATATCTGATTCGTTTTGATAAGAAGAAAATCCGCTTTTTTCTAGTACAATTTGTGATGCGAGATTATTAGTCGTTGTTTTAGCATAAACTTCAGTAATTTCATTATTTTCCGCTACATCTAAAATTAATTTTACGGCTGCTGTTGCAACTCCTTTTTTAGTGAATTTTTCTCCGACACGATACCCGAGCGAACTAATTCGAGTTTCCGTATCTATATCTACTAAATTGATTCGCCCTACAATTTCTTTTTCTTCATTACGAATTAAATAAAAATAAGAATCTCCATCTGCCTGTTCAATTAATAAATCGTCTAGTAGTTTTTGGAAATATTCAAATTCAAAATATTTCGAGCCACGATTTGGTACCATTGTTTCAAAAAAAGATTTATTTGTAAGTTCAAACGTAAATAAATCCTTAGCATCTTGTTTCTTTAGTTGCTCTATGTATATTTCCATCCCGTATTCTCCTTCTTGATTTACTAACTGTTATACATTCTTTTTTAATCAATTATATTCCTGCTATTTCTTTCGATTAAGTAATACAGATAGTAGCACTTTCGGATGAAAGAGATGAAATGGACTACGAATTAAATTCATCACTCGTACTAACCGAATATAAACATCAGAATTACTTGCGGATAGTCGATATATTTGCTTCGTATACCATAGTTGAAATTTTTGTTTTGTAGTTAATTCTCTCTTTAGTTGCGGGTGACGTGATATTTCTGTTGTTGTCATATCCCAAGGAGTTTCTATTATAGTAGCTGCCTTTTTATAAAATTGTTGTGTAAATGTTTTATCAAGTTGTTTTCTATCTTGCAAAAGTAATTGTAATTGGTGAGCCTCCATAGCAGCAACTGATACGCCTTGGCCGAAAACGGGATCAAAACGACATTGCGCATCTCCAATAACTAATAATCCTTCTGGTACATTATTCACTAAATCAAATCGCCGGCGTACTTGATAAGGAATTTTGTATGTCTTTATATCAGTAATTCCTTCAGCCTTATTTAAGAAGTCTGTAACATTAGAAATTGATAGATTTTCAGCAAAATCATAAAACTCATCATCTGTTTGTGGTGCTTTCTCATTTGCGTATCCACTAAAAGTAACAAAATAACGATTATCTTCTATCGTTTGAATAAGAACGCCATAAGGGTTATCAGGGAAACTAGGAGACATTAGCATATTACAACAGTCTAACTCCTCATTTTCTTTAAGTTTGAACATTTTCGTTGCGTAAAATAAATCAATACGAACTTTCTCTTCTTGTACTTTAATTTCGTATTCTCGTAGCCACTCTATACTTTTTGAGCCAAACCCACTCGCATCAACTACAAGATCCGCATGAACTTCTTCTTGTGTGTTTGTCTCTAAATATTTAACTTTTACTCCACACACTTTGTTAAGCTTTGCATCTACCAATAACCCTTTAACCAATGTTTCATATTTAATAGTAATATTTGAAATTTGATGTATTCGTTTTTGAATATGCCATTCTAGCAAAGGACGACTTTGTTGAATCATATGTACTTCCCCTATGAACGGTTGTTTCCATAGACCGAATTGATGCCATTTCAAATCACGCGTAAAGTTGTTTATAATACTACCCGCTTCTATTAATTCATTCGTAATATTAGGAAACAATTCTTCAATTGCGTTTTCTCCACCTTTTAATAACACGTGAGGATGATTACTTTGTGGAACTCTTTTTCTCGAAGACTTTCCATCCCACCTTTCATCAGCTTCTATAATGATTACTTCTTTAAAAGAAGTTGATAATGCTTTTGCTGCAAACTTTCCTGCCATACTTCCACCAATAACGATAGCCTTATTAAACATATTTTCCCCCTTAATAAAAAGAGATCCTGCCTTGTATGAATGAAACAGGATCTTAAACTAATTAACTTCTTTATCATTATACTTAAAATACATCAGTAAATTGCAACATTAAAATTAAAATACCTAATCCCCATACGTAATACGCGAATACTTTTAAGGAGTGACGTTTTAAATATTGAATCATCCATGAAACGGCTATGTATCCAAAAAACGCTGCTGATAACGTTCCGACAATTAAAGATGTACTAGAAATAGATTCTGCTTTCCCTTGAAAAACGTCTACAAATTGCAAAATGATAGCTCCAACGATGGCTGGTGTCGATAGTAAAAAAGAAAAGTAAGCAGCAGTTTCACGGTCTAATTTTCTCCATAATGCAGCGACAATTGTCATTCCAGAACGGGAAATGGCTGGAAAAATAGCAGCAGCTTGAAATGAACCGATAATTAATGCGTCTTTATATGTTATGTCATCCATTTTTTTACGACCATTCTTTTGTTTATCTGCCATGTAGAGAAAGAATCCGGTCACTAAAAACTCCCAACCGATCGTGATTCCTGTTTTTGAAATATCTTCAAAGAAGTCTTTAAACAATAAACCAATTACAACTGCGGGTATTGTCCCAACGATAAGTAATAACATGAGCTTTGAAAATGGGTTTTTAATTAAATATATAAATTCTTTTTTGTAATAAATAAAAACCGCAAGTAAAGTCCCAATATGCAGCATCGTATCTAAAAATAAGCCAGCCTCATCTAATCGGAACAAATGCCTTCCTAAATAAAGATGTCCGGTACTACTGATTGGTAAAAATTCTGTTAAACCTTGAATTATACCTAGTATGAAAGCTTCTAACCAATTCATGATGGTCTCCTTTCTCTTTTGCTTGTACCAATATATGAGGGTTAAATTTTCGATATGAAAAAAACTATATTTCTCTATGAATTTACTTTTTATTTATGGATATATATGTAAAGAGGGTTAAGGAGGGTTATTATGTGGAAGCACACAAAATTCGGTAATGTATTACTTTGGGTGGGCCCTATCCTTGTATTTTTAGGACTATGTATGACAAATGTTATTTCAGATATTCCTTTCTTTGAGGGAAAACATAAAACGGTTGGTATTGTACTTATATTTATAGGTGTAATCTGTTTTGTTGCTGCTAATCATTTGAAAAAAGGAGAAAGATATGAAGAATAAATCTAAATAAAAAACAATCCTTGCATATTAGCTAGGATTGCTTTTTATTAATGTTGATTATTTGTAGAATACTTTATCAACGTTATATTTCGCTTTGTATTCATTAATGATATATGTTTCGTAAATTTCTCTTTCTGTTGGATCTTCTACGATACATGCATCAATGCGGTATACTTCATCACGGTGATTTTTAATTGGTGAAACATTATCTTCAAAATGCTTCTTAATACGTTGTCTAATTTTACGAGCTTTACCTACGAAAAGAAGTTCGTCATTAATATTGTAAAACATAAAAATGCCGCCTTTATCTCTAGGGAACAAGTGGAAATCAATAAATCCATTAATTGGAGTAATGATTGGCTCGTCTCCTTTAATAACTTGTTTACGTTCAGTAATTGAAACATCAGCTTCAGGAATATTAATTTTAATCAAGTTCATTCACGTCCTCTTTTATTATAAAGATAAATAATAGCATACATAAGTAAGAAAAGCTATGTTCAGAGGCATATTTCATTTTATAATTCAAATATTATAGGTGTATCATGTAAACTTTTCTTCCAAATCATATGATCACTGGATTCTCCCCAGTAATCTTTCAATACATAGCTAGGTTTTCCAAACTTTTTCATCCATATACTTTGCGCATTTTTATATCCACTATCTAAACAATATTCTGTTATCCCTCTGCTAAGTAATGTAAGAAACATTGTATGTAGTAATAAACTCCCTATTCCCTTTCTCTGATACTCCGGAAGTATGAATACAGTTCCTATTTCATACAAATTTTTAAGTACACCACCTGTACAACTATTAATCAATGTACTTGCTGGACCGATTTCGATTGTTCCAATGATTTTATCGTTACTTGTATCAATTGCTAATAAAAAGTAACGACTTTCTCCGTTACTATCAAAGTCACTTTTCAAATACTGCTTTTTTGAGTTAATTTCATTTTCTATGTCATCTAATAATTGTGACAATCCTTCATCTTTGTATGTATTCGTAATAACTATACGGAAAAATAAATATAGTTCATCTACATCATTCAAATTCGGTCTTCTAACTGCAACGTTAGTCATGAATTCAATCTCCAATCCTCATTATGCCATTGTCAATACAACACTTTATATAATCTATTCATCATTATTCTGCAAAAACCTGCATAAATCCAACAGTATAGAAAGCTCATTATAAATATTGATAAAATAATTTTTATATCCATAGTTGTATGAACAGCAGGACCAAGTACCGGAAAGTGGAAAACATCGAGAACAATCATAATACCTATAAGTAGACAAGTTGCTGAAAAAGAAACAATCCAAATTCTCCTCTTTAATTTTAAAAAGGATACTCCTAAGGCTAGACCTAATAAGCCTGTAGTAAAAGGAAAGACAATTAGTTCACTGGGCTCAATAATAAATAATAGAAAAATAGTAAGAATATAAGAAAGTATTCCCTCACGAATAGAATAGAAAATAGCAAAAAAAATCGGTAATGTCGAAAATGGACTAATGAGCAAACCTATACCAGGAACTAAGTTCCCAGCTGCTTGAAACATGGTGGTCAATGCACTCATCAAAGCTGTAAGTACTAACTTATTCGCAAGGGACAATTTTCTTTTATGAACAAAGCTCGTATCATGTTCTATCATCAGTTGATACCAATAACGTACAAACCAATTCATTAAAATACCCCCTAAAGATACCACATTCATTACTTTCTATATTATTCATACACTTATGGTTTATGAGTTGCTTTCTACTAGTTATAAATCACTATATAAAATAGATACTTATAGATTGAAGATGTTTAGGGGGACAAGTCAAGTTGTGCGTTTTGGAAGCAGAATAAACTCTTTATGTTTTTAAACTGAGAATTTATATCGTATCAAGGAATAATTTCAAAAATGGTACCTTTGTTAAAATCAGTTACTTTCATAGAACTGTAAACTCCTAAATATAATTTAGTTTGATCCGAATTTGTTCCTAAACTCATATAATAAGCTGGTTGCGTACCAAAATCATAATTGGTTTCAATAGCATGAAAGTCAGCATGTTTACCGTCTGTACCTGCTCTAGTATAGGCTAAAACACCCTTAATTGGAGACTGAGATTCTCCTTTCTTGGCAAGGTCAGTAAAAACAACGCTACCTGTTAAATTTGGAATTGCATTTCCCATATATGGCTGAACTCCTGTAAGTGAAGTTCCTCCAAACTTATCTGTTCTAGAATCTTTATGAAAATAACTAAGTAGAGGCAGAATACGCTTCACTGAAGTTTGTATTGTTTCATCATAATAAACCATTGTTCTCTCATCCAAAGTCTGATTCTCAGAGCAATGTCGTATAAAAGAAGTAGGCAAATCCCCTTCCCATCCTCGCCACCCAAAATTGATAAACCCATCTTGATTGAGAGTTAACCTCATAAAATGCATTTGAACAAGTTCTGTTACCGGTATAGGTTTATATTGAACAAATGAAAAAATAGACTCTACAATATCTTGTCCGACATTTCCGGCGTATTTGATATATTGATTATAAAACCTTTGAAATGAAATGCCAGTTATATTACGTACTCCTTTTGCAATTACTGTAAGTGTTTCTTGTATAGATAAAGGAAGTTCATTAAAGCGTGTAACTACAGGAGGGTTATTTATAAATGTATTTTTACTTACATCGATTTCAATTATTTTTCCTGCTATTTCTAAATCATCTTGGCTTAAATTAAATGGATCATAACCTGATCCGCCATCTCCATTTGTAAAAACAAGTTTTCCAGTCTCAGGTGAAAAGTTTAAACTATTGACTCCGTTATGATTAAAAAATGGTCTTCTTACATTCAGTAATGTTCGTCGTTTTTGAGCTTGACCATTAGATTGTAAAGTCCATTCTTCCACTGTATCAATGTGATCATATTGCGTATTTCTATTAAACCACTTTAAATTTAACGTTTTAGGGTCACAAGGATTCGGTTTAAATTGCTCAGAAAATGCACCTGGCCCTTGAGTTCCAGCTACTGAATAATGAAGATAAAATAACCCATTTTGATAAAATTGTGGATGGAACGCAAGTCCAAGCAATCCGCGTTCATCATAACCGCTACTAGAAACACCTTCTTCAAATGTACCTAATTTAATAATTAGGTGACGAATATCTAAAAATGTCTTTATAACTCCGTCCCCTATGTAAAAAATCTCCCCTAATTGAGTTGCGATAAATAGTCTTTCGGTCGATTCACCTGGAAGTATCGTTGTTTTCAATACAGTTGGTAAATTTACGTTATGAACAATGGGTCGTAAACTAACTTTAACTTTTGTCAATTAACTGTACACCCCTTTTTCTTCTTTTTTATAGAAGAATATGATTAGAGTAGTTCTGTTAGTATCAAATAAGTCGCATTCCTTTTTATTACAATTTTGTATATAATATAATTATAAATAATCTGGGGGACGAACTATGATAATCGTACTACAAATCATCTTACCACTGATTTTCACAGTCTATTTATTTACCCTCTATCGTAAAGGGACGTATGGATCAGCTTCATTTCTTTTAGCAGTCATGATAGGAATTTTCGGTTTAGAGAATATTTTTCAGCATGCTAGTCTAACAGATCATGCTATTTATCCATATTGGGGCAGTTTGAAGGCTGTTGTTATCGTTTTATCAGTCGTATTTCTATTTAAAAAAGGTGGTTTAACAGAAAAATATTGATTTTTAATGCGTTACATATTTTCTTGTTAAATTGCTTTTATTTTATAAAAGAAGAAATATTTATGTAAAAACACGAAGGGATGTGTTACATATGTCTATAAATATTATTTCAATAGTATCTATCATAATATGGATTGTGTTAATTACAGAACTTATAAAACCTTCAAAAGAACAGAATGGACGAAAAATAGTAACTTTAGTAACTGCTGGTTCCGCATCAACACTTATTTTGACGGTTTCATTTATTCAAAATGTCCCGTTTTGGAATTGATAGTGATATAACTAACAAAAATATGTATAAATAAAAAGATTAGGATTTACTCCTAATCTTTTTATTTTTTGAGGTAACACCATATGCCCAGCAAGCTAAGGTCTTGAAATAGCCCCTAAACAAAATTTGAAATTTTTCTAGAGTTATTTATGTGAATTTAACTCGTTTTCAGGAACATATATGGTCCTTTTATAATTTGAAGTTCTTTTTAAGCTTCTTATATTTTCTATACGAACGCCTAACAATGTTTAACATAAAATACGGTATTTTAACCGGGAAAGGCAATTTATATATGAAAGGAAAATAAAAGGTGAAATATGCCTTTTCTAGATCTCTCCACTTACTATCTTCTTTTATTTTTAAGAAATCAGATACATCGACTACATATCCCCTTCCTTTTTCCATCATCACATTTTTCCCGTGAACATCACAAGGAGTTAACCCTTGTTCCCTCGCATACTCTAAAGCCTCATTAATATCAAGTATTACTTGCTTAGGAATTTTAATACCCTTATGAATAGCATCGTATAAGGTAATTTCTTTTAAACGTTTCAATACTATGAAATTTTCCCCTTTATATATAAGCTTTGAATAAGAAGGATGATCTCCAATTCTTCGGTATACTTCTGACTCTTTTTCAATTCCTTCTCCTTCTCGCACGTAAACTTTCACTACCCAATCTTTGTATTCTTTGTGCATGAATACTGCGGCATAATTACCTGTTCCTAAACACTTCCAAAGTCTAGGAATATCTTTAACTACTACAGGCTCGAATTCATCCTCACTTCTTATACTTACCTCTTTTAATAATTCGTCATTTATCAATCCCACAAAACTATTTATACTCATCATTCCCACTCCGGTTTTGCTAAAAGGGGGCCCACCCACATTTTAACGAAAATATACACTAAGCGAATTTTAGCATAAAACGAGTCATCTTTCTTCCTAAAATAAAAAGCTGACTCGTTTTATTTGAACTGTTGAATACTTAATATTTATTTCGTTATTCATAGTCAAAAACCGTACGATATAAAAATATTTCTAACTATTTTCATTTTTTCAGAGGCAACTGTATAGGGCTTTTCTTCGTGCAAGTTCTCTTCGTGCAAGTTCTCTTCGTTCATTACCCATGCCAAATCTATAAAATATTGTTTAGAAGTGTAGCAAGGGTTTGTTAATGGTTCAATTCTTCTTCCACAACTATTTTTGTTAGCAAAAACTTTTATTGTTTTAATAGTCTTTTGTTTAATTCCCACAATGCTGTTTTGTTGCTATCCCATTTCAAAAGCGTTACTGCTTCCTCAAAGCATAACCATTTATAATTAAAGTGTTCTTTAGATAATGATATGTTTTTTGTAGGGACTTTAACTCCAAATGAAAATTCTTTTATTACATAAACCTCTTCTCCCCAAAGGAATCCTCTAACTACATCCTCTACTGGTAGTGAAGACACAGAATCTAATTGTATATATGGACATTCTCTTGTAATACCAGCCTCTTCAAACGCTTCCCGTTTTGCTGATTCAATAGGAATCTCACCGTCTTCTCCGCCACCAGCTATTCCTTGCCAATAACCATAATCACTTCGGTTGAAAATAGCATATTGAATAGAATCGGCAGTTTTTATATAAGGAAATATCAATACTTGATATGGCGCTCTCATTGCTTAAGCTCCTCTCGAAAATAAGTTTTAAATAAATATAAATAAAGAGCCGACATCACAATTCTACATTATTAATGCAGGTTTATAATGTCGGCCCTCTATGTTTAAAGAATTTTATTTTTCATAAACAGGCTTACTCTTAACAGAGGAAAAACTGCTTATTCCCTGTCGAATGTGTTTAGCATGGTTTTTCCTAAATGTTAGCAGTACCCTATATTATTCAATTGCGCCAGCAACATCATAATCATTTAAATCTAATTCAATCGTTTGTCCGAGCGCTAGTTTAGCAAGTTCCGCTCCTAGGTATGGACCAGCTGTTAAACCCGAAGCCCCTAATCCATTCGCAACGAGAATTCCTTCAAAGTTAGGTAGTGGTCCGATAACAGGTAAGAATCCTGGTGTGAATGGTCTGAATCCAACTCTCGTTTCAAGCATTGTAGCATTTTCTAAGCCAGGTGCAACTGCTAATGCCTTATGGAATACTTCATGTAAACCACCTGCTGTTACACGATGATCGAAACCAGTATCATTCTCATGTGTTGCACCAATTACGACATGCCCATTGTCAAACGTTAAAATATATTGATCGTTCGGTGGCATAACAACTGGCATATTTTCTGTTGCTGTATTCTCGATTTGCAGATGAACAATTTGTCCTTTTTGGAATGTAACTAAGAAATTAATTCCTAATGGATTCAAGATTTCATTCGCCCATGCGCCTGCAGTTACAATAACCTTTTCCGCTAAGATTGTTTCATCGTTTACTGTAACTCCCGTAATATGATTTCCTTCACGGACTAATATGGCATCGCCTTTTATGAAAGTTGCACCATGTTTTTTCGCAGCACTTATTAATGCATTGCGTAATAATCTTCCATTTACTCGTGCAGCACCACTAATATGAACAGAACTATATTCGTCTGATAATGCTGGGAATAATTTTTTTGTTTCTTCAGCTGATAAGCGAGTGATTTCACCAATCTCTGGGGCATCTTCACGTCGTTTATAAGCTCGCTCTTCCATTTGATCTAACTTTTTCTCGTCAGTATGTAAACTAATTGCACCTACACGATTATATCCTGTGTCAGTTTCACCGTCTTCTTCTAATTGTTGAATTAACGAAGAATAGTAACGTGCACCGCCTTTAACAATTTTATACCATGCTTTATTACGACGCTGCGATAGCCATGGACATACAATACCTGCTCCTGCATCAGTTGCTTGTCCTAATTGTTGGCGATCCACGATAGTAACATTCGCACCTGTCTTAGCAAGATGATAAGCAGTAGACGCTCCTAAAATTCCAGATCCAACTACAATATACGATTTCATTTCAAACACCTTTTCTCTTTTGCTAATTATATAAATATAAGAACATTCCTTAGTATAATGGAAGGAATGCTTTTTTCAATGTACTCATCACAATTAATTGTTGCAGCATTGTGACTTTCTTAATCATTATTTTTTCTTCTTACGGAATAATTCAATTGTTTTATAGCCTTGTGAAAGGATCTCTATCATTTTCTCTAGACGTTTTTCACGTGTTTTTTCTTGTTTTACAGAAAAAAGATTACGTGCCCAATCTTTCTGATATCCAGGCGTTAAACTTTGATAAAACTTAAGTTCATTCGGATGATTAGCTAATAATGCTTCAACATCTTTAATTCGATCTGCATAATCGGCAACACATTGACTCATAGCAGATGTTTTCGTTGTTTTTTTCTTCTCGCGTTTTAAACCTACAACAGTAAAGACTTCATCCATACTTACCATTCGTGCAAATTTAATGTCGCTTTCTCCCACATAACCATCTTCTCCAACGTTTAATGCCGGAAACATCTCATCACGGTGAATAAACGTACTATAACGAGCATTACCTTTTTTCGGATATGCGAAGAATACGTAACCTTTTTCAATTAGTAATTCTTTATTACTAATAATAAAATTCGTTTGTTTCACCATTTCATCAAGCGTTTCTACAAATATAAAGATAACATCGTGTTCTTTTGAGAATGCAGTTTCTTTACCTGTAAAAATGTCATAATCACTTGGTTCGTTAATAACGACCATATTTGTATACTTATTAAGTTTCAATTTATCAATAACTGACATAATAATCTTCCTTTACATTCAAAATTCATTGTACATACTTTTTCGTACTGTTCTAGTGTATTATATGTATTAAGAAAATCAAACTTTAAATCGTATTATTCTGCTGCAAAAGAACATAATTCTTTACTAGATGGGGTGGTTTTATGCCATATGTAATTCGAGATGAAGGGCTAGTTTTACAAGGGGATGATGGAAAAGAACCAATTTTTCATACATATGAAGAAGCTGAGAAAACATTAAAAACACTAACTATACCGCAGTTTCCGAAACATATTAGAAGAAAACCATTTACACCAAAAATAATAAAGATAGCCGCTTCTGAATAAGAACCGGCTATCTTTATTATTCATAACTTAATAGCAAATAAAGTATATAAAAACTCTTTATATTGATCTTCTGTAATTTCATGCTTAGTTTTTTCCCCACGAATAGCTTCAGTTAAACTTGTATTCGTTAATGAAATATGACCGGAGTTCGTCAACTTTACTGCAATTGGTCCTTTATTAAAAATAGACTTCTCATCTTCTATCACTCTTCTTTGAACATCGTTTACTATTATCTCATCAATATTATGTTTATAAAAAGCATGACAAACTTTCCATTCTCCATCAGTATCTATTCTTTCTAAAACATAATTTCCCTTACTCGTATCTTTTCGTCTCACCCGGTACGAACCATTTTTTGAAGAAACAGACTTACCAGTAAAAGGTACAGGAACAAGAGGTACTAACGAAGCTATACCTACATCAATTAAATACTGTACATTATCATAAGTTAAAATAATTGTTATATGGCCATCCTCAAGTGCCCATGCATTTATATCGTTTTTATAAACCGTACCTAATGCCAGTTGTACATCATAGCCACAGTCTCTTAAGAAATAGTAAAAAAGAGTATTTAATTCGTAGCAAAGTCCACCACGGGAACTAGTTAAAATTTTCTCTCGTAAGTTTTCCAGAGAGATTTGATTCGTATTTCGTGCTATAACATCTAAATTCTCAAATGGTATAGTGTGTGCAAATGAAAAGAGTATAGTAGGTAATTCTTCAAACGTTACTTCATTACGTTTTTTAAGATTTAATCTTGTGAAAAGCTGATTTTGTAAACTTGTCATAATTAGCACCCCTTAAAAATTTATAAGTTTAAATAATATATGCTGATTGTAAATTTTAAGGGGCACTGTAACAATGTACATTTCATTTAACTGTACCGGTACAAAAATTACGATTCACAAGGTAAATTAATAGAAGGCGTCATTACAAATGTCTTTTCTGTAATTACTTCTTTTTGGGGCAAATCAAAAGCTACGAATATAAATTTAATAGTTTATCTATAGGCAAATTATTAATATCACTTAAATCAACAAAATAGTGAAGTTGCCACGTTTGGCTCCTTTTAGCTTGATTGCTAACAGTGGTATCCCAAACAGGATAAATTCTCATTGCCATTTTCCCTGTTTGACTTTGTGTTCTCAATATTTTTTCTTTAAGAAGAATCTCTTTAGGAAAAATAAATTGTCCTAGTTTGTTATCAGCAATACAAGTGATTACTAATAAATCAGGAGCAGCTTCATAAGAGAAAGCTCTATTTCGCATATTTTCATCTTTCTCCCAAAAAGAAACAAATTGACCAATTTTATTAGGAGTAACTTTTGATTTTCTAAAACGAATGGTTTTGTTATTTAAGTGGAATAAACATCCTGCATATTCTGCGTTTTGCTTTTCTTCTTTTAGATTCTTAATCATTAAATTGTTAGGTTTGTAAACTATATTGTTTAAATCTCGGATCGTATCATTAAAATTGTTCAAGAAAACGCCCCCTTTATTCATCTCTTAGTTTACCACAAACATCAGTTCTTCTATATCGTATATAATCATGAACTAAGTGAAATGGGGGAATTTAGCAGGATATAATTATTACTTTAATGTACTTAGTTTTTCAATTGCTTGTTGTTCAGTTGCTAAGTAAAAAATATCTTTTCCTTTATTACATTCATAAATAAAATCTTTTAAGCTTTTACTAGTATACATAGAGAAATCTCCAACAATAGCAATCTTTACCTTGTAGTTTATAAACTTTTGAAGGATATCGCCCGCAAGCCGTGTTTTTAGATCAAAGAAATCTTCACTTATTAAAGATTTATGGATAATAATATGTTTCGCATCTACCTCATATTGAACTGTTGCCATAGTATCTAATGCAGACTGAACATCCGATATTAATACCTTATCGTTCCTAATGACCGCAATATTGATTCCATCGATTACTACTTTCTTTATTTCCATAGTCCCACCCCTTTATAATTTATACAGTATGAGTAAAATTGTTTTACAAAACTTCGTATTAATCATAGATTAAATTAGCCTCAGCTATTAAAATGGCCTCTATTTTTTGTTGTAAATATATATTTTTTTATTACTAATACGGTCAATGAAATTAATGATAGTTTCTCTTTTTTTATATTTTTGAATATATATATGGAATTACTTTTACTTGTTATAAAAATATTGTGGAGTAACATAACTTAACAAACTATCCAAAGTGTTAATCTCGGCATATGGTTGTATTTTGGTAGTATTCTTGATTTTCTGAGGGTTAAACCACACACCTTTTATATTTGCATTTTGAGGACCAGCAATATCCTTTTCTAAGTCATCCCCAACAAATAAAGTATTTTCCGGTTGTAAATTTAGCTTATCTAATGCTAGTTCGAATATACGTTTATCAGGTTTACTAAATCCCACTTCTTCAGAAATAATGATTGTTTCAAAATACCTATTTAAATTCGTGTTAAATATTTTAGCTTTTTGCCTCTGAGTTGAGCCATTTGTTATAATTCCAACTTTAAAGTGCTTCTTTATTTGATTTAAGAAATGAATAGTATTTTGGTCTATTGAAAAACATCTAGGGAAATTATTATTCCAAAAATCTTGGATGTAATTGCGTGGCAATCTATACCTTGGCGTGAATTCATCAAACAATGATTCTAAAACTGTCGTTTTATTACTTATGCCATATTCTCTTTTATCGTATTCTTTGAATTTCTGTAACATGTTGCTTTTAGCCGCACCATCTACATTTTCATAACACTTTTCTAAAACAATTAAAAATAATGCCTCTACTGCTTTATCCCTATCAAGTAATGTATCATCTAAATCAAACAGCATCGCTTTATAACCCATCAAATAATTTCACAACCTTTCTCGCATGATTTAAATAATCCTTAGTTCACACCTTAATCGTTTACTAAATTAGCAAAAAACTCTAAAGTTTGTGAAGTACACTCTATAATTTCGCTAGCTTTTTTTATATTGAAATTCATTTCCGTTTCCCCTTCTAGTAAGTAGCGAAAGTATATGTTCACACAGTTTAAGAAATCACATGCAGTTCCCAATATTATACATTGGTTTTTTAGAAATATAAATCGTTCAGCTTTTCATACGATAAGTTTTTTCAAGCATACAATTATTTTTTCATAAAAAGGAATATGGCTAATCATATTTTTTTGGAGAATACACATTCTTGAAAATGAAGCTAATACGTTAAACGTCCTATGAAGTTCCTATTGTATCTTCACATAAACTCCAGATAGTACGGCTATAATGACTACCAGAGGTGATATTATGAAAAACTATCATATTCTCGTGGTAGAGGACGATCAAGAAATTCAGGAATTAATTAAACAATTTTTAATGACGCAGCATTATACAGTGATAGTCGCTTCAGATGGACTAGAGGGTATGACACAATTTAATAAGCAATCATTTGATTTAATTCTTCTAGATGTCATGATGCCCAATCTTAATGGGTTTGAAGTTTCTAAAATGATTCGAAGTCAGTCAAACGTACCAATTATTATGCTAACTGCGTTGGAAGAAGAGGAAGATCAAATGAAAGGATTCGACCTTGGGATCGATGATTATATAACAAAGCCCTTTTCATTTCATGTTTTGATTAGACGAGTCGAAGCTGTACTTAGAAGAAGTTATGATAAAAATGTAAATAATCATTTGATATTTAAAGAAGTGCGTATTGATGTGGATGCATATAGAGTATATGTAAATGACGTTGAAATTATATTAACGACAAAAGAGTTTGAAATTCTACAACTACTATTTCAAAATGAGAGAAAAGTACTCACAAGAGAAAATATCGTAGAGAAAGTCTGGGGTTACGATTATTTTGGAGAAACACGAATAATTGATACACATATTAAAAACCTACGCAAAAAATTAGCTATCCCTTATATTAAAACAATAAAGGGTATTGGTTATAAAATTGATGAATAGTATTGTGAAACTCATGAAAATGAAGCAAATTACTTATAAACTCTTTATGACTACATCTCTCATTTTATTATCCTTTGCAGTATTGATTTATTTAACTTTATACTTCTTTCTCCCTACGTTTTATGAGCAATATAAAACAGATCAACTTCAAACAGGGATAAACGAAATCATTGATAAGTCTAAAAATCTTACGTTTAAAGATGCGATACCACTTTTTGATGAATACGCCAAAAAAAATAATGCGATGCTTTATCTTCAAAATAAAGAAGGAGTAATTATTTACTCTCCTTCATTTTCTTTTATTCAAAGTGGTACGCAAAAAACAGTAGTTACTAAAGCAATACGATTCGAGAATGCAAGTACCCTCAGCAATTCATATAATGTTACGAAACCAATTCAATTCCAAGATGGTAGTTTAACGCTTATAGTCTTTGCTACATTTCAACCGATTGATGAAGCTTCACAGGTTTTAGTACGCTTTCTCCCCTATATTAGTATCATTGTGCTCGTTATTGGTATAGGGAGTGCTTATTTTTATTCCAGGTTTATTACGAAGCCACTTATTTATATTAATGAAGGTGCACAAAAGATGGCAAATTTAGATTTCTCCGAAAAAATTGAGGTTCGCTCTACAGATGAGTTAGGAGAATTATCTAATAGTTTGAATGACATGTCTATTAACTTACAACAAGCTATGTTTGATTTAAAAAAAGCAAATGAACAATTAAAAAATGATATTGAAAAAGAAAGAGAAATAGAAACAAAACGCAGAGAGTTTTTTGCGATTGTAGCACATGAATTAAAGTCCCCTCTTACTGTAATGAAAGGATACTTAGAAGGAATGATATACAATATTGGCCCTTATCAAAATCGCGATCAATATTTAAAGAAGAATCATCAAATTATTGAAAGTATGGAACAATTAGTTCGTGAAATTTTAAGCGTATCGAAATTAGAACAACACACCTTCAAACTAAAAGTAGAGAAAGTTAATCTTTCAAAATTAATAGGTACAATTACAAAAGATCTCGAATTTTTTGCTTCTCAAAAAAACATCGAAATAATAAAAGAAATTGATTTTGACCTTTCTATTTATACAGATTGTGCTCTTTTAGAAAAAGCATGTAAAAATATTATACACAATGCGGTTATGTATTCACCACATAATGAAAAAGTCTATATAAAGTTAAGTGAGGATTCGAAACAAGGTCAAATCAAAATGCAAATTATAAATACAGGTGTCAATATTAAAGATGAAGATTTACAACAAATTTTCAAACCATTTTATCGAATTGAAAAATCAAGAAATCGAAATACTGGAGGAAATGGTTTGGGGCTATATATTGTTAAACAAATTCTTGAAACACTAGATATAAAGTATTCAATGAAAAATATGGAACATAGTGTGCAATTTTGCATGAGTATTCCATTATCTAAACATAAAAACAAACAAACTCTCCTTTAAATAGGACGAGTTTGTTTGTTTTTATAGTAAGTATAAACTTATTAACAGGTTTTTCATTTGATGATATGTATGTTCTTAGAGCTGCTTTTGATAAGCAATCTATGCAAGATCTTCTTGGGAATTTAATAGTTGTTCGCCAATCTACCCTGCATTTACTTAGAAGCTTAGATAAAGAAGCTTGGTCACAAAGAGGAAATGCGAATAATTCTGAAGTTACAGTTCGTGCATTAGCATACATTATTGCTGGTCATGAGCTTCATCATCTTCAAATTATAAAAGAACGTTACCTTGGTTCTGATTTATATCCAGCAACTTAATATTTGAAGAAAATGAGTCCTATTTATGTAGTGCTCTTTTTCAGTATTTATAACGAATTAGCGCTTAGAACCATGGCAATTAAATGCATTTATTTATAAAATTCACCACATAATATTTATGCTATCCCTTCTTATTCTGTACATAATTTTCTTTAGGCTGATATACTATAAACGCAATAGTTCTGGAAAGGTGATGATAGTATGTATGAACAACAAAATAATAGAGATAGAGATCAAAAAATGATGTTTTCTATGCAAGGAGTTCCCACAAATAAAATTAACATGCATCAATTACCTAAATGGATTAGAATTTTTGGCTATTGTGCGTTTGGTTGGATAATAGTATTTAGTTTAATTATGATTGTAGGTTTAATTCTGCAATAACTATACAGAGTAGGTAAACGGGACGATATTTAGGTCATACATCTAGGTAATGTCCCGTTTTTTATGTGTGATTATCCCATGATATAGGTAACCAATTATAATAAAAAGAACCTGTAGAATAATCTGTACCCTTTGTAAAGGACATTTTGAAAAAAGTTAGGCAACATCAAGAAGATGATTTCTGTATCCAACAGGAGTCATCTTTTTTAAATTCCATTGATATCTATAATGATTATAATACGTCATATATTTCTTAATCTCTTGTTTCAATTCATTAAAGGACACGCAAGGTTTTATATGAGCTTCATCTTTCAGATGACCAAAAAATGATTCTTGTGGGGCGTTATCCCAACAGTTTCCTCTTCTTGACATGGATTGTCCAAGGTTTAGCTTTTTAACTAGCTTTTGATA
>NZ_QXCO01000088.1:0-1169 GCF_003458115.1 Bacillus sp. ISO11
TGAATATATTCTTGAATTGCTCGGTAGGCCATTTCATATGTTTTTGGGCACACTAAATACAACTTCTCTGTTTTTAAATGTGAGAAGAATGATTCGATACACGCATTATCAAAACAGTTTCCACGTCTAGAATGACTACCGACAAATCCTAATTTCTCTAACTGTTTTGCGTAGGATTTAGATGTATATTGAAACCCTTGATCTGAATGGAAAAGGGGCTTAGTAGTTAATGACTTCCCTTCTAATTGACGTAATGTAGTTAAAACCAAATCTAAATCATTTCTTGAAGATAGCTTCCAGGCAACAATTTCATTGTTGTATAAATCTAACACAGCTGACAAATAGGCAAATTGTTCTCCGATTCGTACATAAGTAATATCTGTTACGAATTTTTGATTTTGCTTTTCAGCTTGAAACTCTCGATTCAAATGATTTTTAAATACCACAGATGTTTTTCTTCCATAAAACGGACGTTTTTTTCGAATGATAGATTGAATACCCAGCTCTCTCATAAGACGACGAACACGTTTATGATTCATTACCATTCCTTCTCGAGCCAAAGCACGAGTCATACGTTTATACCCATAGTAAGGGTGCTGACGATGAATAGATAAAATATGTTCTTTATGCCACATATCCCTTTTCTGACGTAAACGCTGCACGTTATGATATTTCCGCCATTTATAGTAGCCAGCCTTAGAAACTTCCGCGATTTGAAGCAACCATCGGAGTGGATAGGCTTGGCGTAATGAATCGATAAGAGAAAATCGTTCTTTCTTTAGGACCATTCCTTCCCGTGTAGATTTGGATTGCGCTTTTTTAAATACTCAACCTGTGCCTTCAAATAAGCATTTTCTTCTTCTAGACTATTAAAATTCTTTCGATTCCAGACACCACGTTGATCATCAAAGGACTCCCCTTGTTGCGCACGTTTTACCCACTCAATAATCTGGGCATCGCTCTTCACACCGAGTTGTTCACGAATTTCTCGCAATGATTTTCTCTCTTCTAATCGAAGACGAACTGCTTCTCGCTTTAGTTCTTCTGTATATTTTTGAAATGATTGTCCTTTTCTTGCCATAAAAAAATCCCCTCCAGATAAAACAGTATTGAGTCCATCATATCAGATGGACTCTTTTTTTACTGTCTACCTATAGGGGATAATACCA
>NZ_QXCO01000089.1:0-1166 GCF_003458115.1 Bacillus sp. ISO11
ATTGGATATTTCTATTGTTGCAATGGAATGCGACAAAGACCACGTTCACTTGTTCTTAAATACACCACCAACACTTAGTCCTGCTGATACAATGGCAAAAATTAAAGGAGTGACATCAAAACGTTTGAGAGAAGAGTTTCCACATCTTCAACACTTGCCGAGCCTATGGACGCGTTCTTATTTTGTTTCTACTGCTGGAAGTGTATCAAGTGAGACAATAAAACATTATGTGGAAAATCAAAAAACGAGGGGGTGAAACTTGTGCCACAAACCATCACGGTTAAAGTTAAATTGCTTCCAACAAAAGAACAAATCATGCTATTGGAACAAAGTAGCCACGAGTATATAAAAGTCATTAATGCTCTTGTATCTGAAATGGTTGAAGCAAAGAAAAGCACGAAGAAAAGTACAAAGGATATTGAGGCCAATATCCCAAGTGCGGTGAAAAATCAAGCAATTAAAGATGCGAAAAGTGTGTTTTCTACAAAGGTGAAAAAGAGTAAATACAAAATCGTTCCGATTCTAAAAAGACCTGTTTGTGTATGGAATAACCAAAACTATTCATTTGACTTCACACACATTTCAATTCCGTTTATGGTAAACGGAAAGTCAACTCGTTTAAAGGTTCGCGCTTTATTAATCGACAAATATAATCGCAATTTCGAATTGTTGAAGCACAAGTTAGGTACACTTCGTATCACGAAGAAATCTGCTAAATGGATTGCTCAAATATCTGTCACGATTCCTACAAACGAAAAAACGGGAACAAAGATTTTAGGAGTAGACTTAGGTCTCAAAGTTCCTGCGGTAGCTATCACAGATGATGATAAAGTTCGTTTCTTCGGGAACGGTAGGCAAAATAAATTTATGAAACGTAAGTTTCGCAGTGTTCGCAAGAAATTAGGAGAAGCTAAGAAACTGAATGCCCTTCGTCAACTTGATGATAAAGAACAAAGATGGATGCAAGACCAAGACCACAAAGTAAGTCGTGGAATCGTTGATTTTGCAACGGATAATAATATTTCTGTCATTCGATTAGAGCAACTAACGAACATTAGACAGACGGCACGAACAAGCCGTAAAAACGAAAAAAATCTACACACTTGGTCATTCCATCGTTTAGCACAATTCATCGAGTACAAAGCGACATTAGTTGGCATAAAGGT
>NZ_QXCO01000090.1:0-1158 GCF_003458115.1 Bacillus sp. ISO11
ATCAAGTACCAAGTATAGCAAATTTTAGTAAAAACAAGAGAGCGTTAAGAAGGAGAATTCTAATGATTAAAAAATTCCAAAAAAAATCATATCGTTGGTCTGCGATAGGCGCTGTGGCAGTGATTGCTGTATCATCTGTATCCTTATTAAATGCCCGGGCTGATATGCCGACTAATTCTGAGAAACAACAAATAGAAGTGAAAAATAATATGAAAGAATCAAAAACGCAAACCGATATTCCTATACAACAAATTGTAGAAAAAATGATTGGTACAAAAAAACAGGCAGAAGCAGAATTTTTTGTTTCCGAAGGAGACTATAATACTTTACTTACAGAGATTGGAGTGGCGAGGAATCTGTTTACGAAAGAAGAATTTGATCGATTCATTACATTGGAAACAGAAGCACATATTTTAGATAAAAAAGTAAGGCAAGTAGGAAGTCCTGAAAAGTTAGACCCAGAAGAGGAAAAAAAATATGAGAAAAACAGTGAAGAAATTGGACCATTTAGAGATAAAATTCATTCGCATTTTAGATTAACTAAAAAGGAAGCACAGAAATATGCTGATTTTCCAATTAACACCCCAAGTTATGTGGTAAAAGGGTTTAAATTAACTGGAGAAGGTGTTAATACACCGATGACTACTGGAAAAATGAATCCCGATTTTATTTATGAATATCAAAATGAAAGTAAAGATAATGTATATATTGTGCACCAATCTGCAGTTACTGCTGAGGGAATAGAATTCTCGAATAAAAAAGCGGATTATAATGAAAAGGTAACAAATTATGAATTAGAAGGTACAAAAATAACCTTAGTTGAAAGTCTTGATACAGAGGAAACCTATAAAGTAATGCAAATGATTGTTCCTGCAAAAGGAAAGAATAGCGCTTTTCAAGTCATAATTCTTGCAGGTGATTTAAGTAAAGAAGAAACAGAGAAAGTTATGCTGTCCTTTCTAAAATAAAAATAGAGTCTCAGGATCCCGTTCTTGAGGCTATATTTTTTAGCTTAAACGAAACCTATAAGTGGGAAGAGAAATTAGTATAGTCTATATAATAAAAAAGTAAAATGATATTTAGTTTTGCTAGCTTGATTGAGGTGGATAAAAAATAACAATTTAAAACATAAATTGAATCTAGGTAGGTATATTGTAT
>NZ_QXCO01000091.1:0-1077 GCF_003458115.1 Bacillus sp. ISO11
AAAGGAAAGCTACCTCGAAATATTTTTGAAGAATGTGGTTTTGATATAGATATGATTGGAATGAAACGAGTTATGTCATCGGGAAGTAGATGGCGTGCTGCTTATAGAAAAAATGGTGTATTGGGTTTAAGGGATACACGTATCGAAAACGCTGGCAGAACTCTTGAGAGAGAGCTTACGTTAGAAGAAAAGTATGCCCGTTTAGAAGCTGAACGAAACTTACTAAAGGCGGAAAACGAATTGCTAAAAAAAATCAAACTTATGGAAGGGAGGATGAGAAGGAAATAACACTACCACCTAGTCAGAAATTCATCTTGATTCGTTCTGTCATCATGAAATACAACTTAAGGAATATGGTCAGTCATTTGTGTAAAGTAGCTGGTGTATCCCGTTCGGGATACTATAATTACTTTTCAGTTTCATCTCAAGAACAACGGAAACAAAAGAGTGATCGAGATAAAATCTTGAAGGAAACCATATTAAAAGCACTTCGATTTAGAAATAGAAACAAGGGGGCTCGTCAGATAAAGATGACATTGGCGGGTCAGTTTCAAGTTGTCTACAATTTAAAGCGTATCCGTAGAATTATGAAGAAATACGAGATTATCTGTCCGGTTCGCAAAGCGAATCCTTATAAAAGAATGCTTAAAGCTACAAAAGAACATCGAATAGTACCGAATCAATTAAATCGGGAATTTAAACAAAATACCCCAGGGAAAACACTTCTTACAGATATCACCTATTTAGTTTACGGTAAGAATCAAAGGGCCTATTTATCTACAATTTTAGACGGCTCAACTAATGAAATTTTAGCTTACCATGTTTCAGAACAGATGACATTAGAGCTCGTAACGACAACTCTCCATAAACTAAAAAGGAATCCGCGGATTCGATTGACTGAAGGTGCTTATATTCATTCAGATCAAGGATCCCACTACACAAGCCCTACCTATCAAAAGCTAGTTAAAAAGCTAAACCTTGGACAATCCATGTCAAGAAGAGGAAACTGTTGGGATAACGCCCCACAAGAATCATTTTTTGGTCATCTGAAAGATGAAGCTCATATAAAACCTTGCG